>NZ_KB895699.1:0-13221 GCF_000374965.1 Bacillus sp. 95MFCvi2.1
TGGAGGATTAGCTCAGCTGGGAGAGCACCTGCCTTACAAGCAGGGGGTCGGCGGTTCGATCCCGTCATCCTCCACCATATATTTTATAATGTCGGAGGGGTAGCGAAGTGGCTAAACGCGGCGGACTGTAAATCCGCTCCTTCGGGTTCGGCAGTTCGAATCTGCCCCCCTCCACCATTTTCAAAAAAACAACCTGAAAAGGTTTATTTTTTTGAAAAGACAACCATACTAGTAAATATTAATGGGCTATAGCCAAGCGGTAAGGCAACGGACTTTGACTCCGTCATGCGCTGGTTCGAATCCAGCTAGCCCAGCCATTTACGAGCTATTAGCTCAGTTGGTAGAGCATCTGACTTTTAATCAGAGGGTCGAAGGTTCGAGTCCTTCATGGCTCACCATTTTCGCGGAAGTAGTTCAGTGGTAGAATACAACCTTGCCAAGGTTGGGGTCGCGGGTTCGAATCCCGTCTTCCGCTTTTTTACTTCGGGGCCTTAGCTCAGCTGGGAGAGCGCCTGCCTTGCACGCAGGAGGTCAGCGGTTCGATCCCGCTAGGCTCCATTATAAATTAGAAAAAACCTTACATCTTTTGATGTAAGGTTTTTTGTCTATCTTGCTTAATAAGGATGAGTTTCCATTCATTTCGTTTACAATAGAAAGATAGAGTGAAATATACCATTTGAATTGAAGTGTGTTGGAATAAGGGGAATGGAGGGATCGGTGTTGAAAATTGTTATTGCATCTGATTCATATAAAGAAAGCTTACGAGCGATAGAGGTATGTAAGGCTATTGAAAAAGGATTTACTAAAATTTTTCCTGAAGCTGAGTATGTAAAAGTCCCGATTGGAGATGGAGGAGAAGGTACAGTCCAGTCCCTTGTTGATGCTACAGGGGGAAAGATTATTCCACTTCATGTAACAGGTCCACTTGGTGAGCGTGTAGAAGCATTTTACGGCATTTCTCAAGACAAAAGAACAGCGTTTATTGAAATGGCAGCAGCATCAGGATTACAGCATGTTTCAGTTAAAAAGCGAAATCCTCTTATTACAACAACAAAAGGAACGGGAGAGCTTATATTAGATGCACTGGATAAAGGCGTACAGCACATCATTTTAGGTCTTGGAGGAAGTGCTACGAACGATGGGGGTGCCGGAATGCTCTCTGCCTTAGGTGTAAAATTTTTAGAGAAAGATGGACGAGTAATAGAACCTGTCGGTGGAAATTTACATTCTATTGATTCTTTAGATTTATTGAAGTTGGATTCTCGTTTAGCACATGTAAAACTAGAAGCGGCGTGTGATGTAGATAATCCTTTGACAGGACAAAAAGGAGCATCTTTTGTATTTGCAAAACAAAAGGGAGCAAGTGCAGAAATGATTGCACAGTTAGATGATAACTTAAAGCGTTATGCCCATGTATTAAAAAAATATTTACATATTGATGTGGAAGAGATTGCAGGTGCAGGAGCTGCGGGGGGATTAGGCGCTGCTGTTGCTGCTGTACTACAAGGGGAATTAAGAAAAGGAATTGAAATTGTATTAGATTATACAAATTTTGATGAACATATAAAAGAAGCGGATCTAGTTCTTACAGGTGAAGGAAGGATAGATGTACAAACAGCTTATGGAAAAGCTCCAGTTGGAATTGCTAGACGGGCAAAGAAACTTCATATACCCGTTATAGCTATTGGGGGTTCCGTGCTCCCTAATCACATTTCAGTTTATAAAGAAGGAATAGATGCTGTGTTTGCTGCCACATCAAGTCCAATGACATTAGAGGAAGCATATATAACAGCAAAGGAAAATATTGAAATGTCCGCACGAAATATCGCATCTGTATGGAAAATAGCATCAGAAAGACGTCTCTAATATAGGAGGCGTTTTTTTACTTTCAATTATTTATGAATACATGTGTAATGAGGTTTCCTGGGAGGCGTTTCGTTTTATACATAAAATAGCTTTAGGATATTGGTTTCTACGTAGATATGGGTGAATAAGGTGCATATACATACAAAAAAATGTCGAGTTGAGTCAGACTATAGAAAAGATTTAAAATATTTAGTGAAGGCATAAAAGGGGGAGACTATCTATGAAGAAAGAAATTTCAATCGTTGGAGTTCCAATGGACTTAGGGCAAATGCGTCGTGGGGTTGATATGGGACCAAGTGCAATTCGTTATGCAGGAGTAATTGAACGAATTCAAAATATTGGGTATGACGTAGAAGATATCGGAGACCTATGTATTGAAAGAGAACAGGAAATAGATGAAAATACAAAATTAAGAAACCTTACACAAGTTGCACATGTTTGTGATGAATTAGCAAGTAAGGTTGATCATATTATAGAAAAAGGTCGTTTTCCACTTGTATTAGGTGGTGACCATAGTATTGCTATCGGGACACTTGCAGGGGTGGCAAAGAACTATAAAAATTTAGGTGTTATTTGGTACGATGCACATGGGGATTTAAATACGGAAGAGACATCACCATCTGGAAACATTCATGGTATGTCACTTGCAGCAAGTTTAGGTTATGGACATCCTTCACTCGTTAATTTATATGAAGCGTATCCAAAGGTTAAAAAGGAAAACGTTGTTATTATCGGTGCGCGCGCGTTAGATGAAGGTGAAAAAGAATTCATTCGTAATGAAGGAATTAAAGTGTTTACAATGCATGAAATTGATCGTATGGGAATGACTGCCGTTATGGAAGAAACGATTGCATATTTATCTCATACAGATGGTGTTCATTTATCATTAGATTTAGATGGACTTGATCCACATGATGCACCAGGAGTTGGAACACCTGTAACTGGTGGATTATCATATCGTGAAAGTCATTTAGCGATGGAAATGTTATCGGAGGCTGATATCATTACATCTGCTGAGTTTGTTGAAGTAAATCCGATTTTAGATGAGAAAAATAGAACGGCAACAACAGCGGTAGCTTTAATGGGTTCTTTATTCGGTGAAAAACTAAAATAAATGTAAGAAAAGCAGCTGAAATGCTGCTTTTTTTTATTTTAAAAAAAGAGTATAATAATGAGTTATATTATACCGCTTTACAAGAAAAGTTCGACATCTTACCAATTTTCACCAAGGGGGTGTCGTTGTAATTGTCGTTTCTTTCATGTATGGTATAATTAACTAGTTGTTGTAAATACATACAGATAGAGCAAAATAATAATATTTCAGTATATGGATAAAATTGCTCATAAGTAGGAGGAAGGGTTAGCATGCCTTTTGGAGATATGAACCTTTTGAAATATCTCAGTACGATATTAGATATCGCCGTTGTGTGGTTTGTTATATATAAGCTAATTCTTGTAATCCGAGGAACAAAAGCTGTTCAACTTTTGAAAGGGATTACAGTTATTATTATCGTTCGTATATTAAGTTATTTATTTGAGTTGCATACATTGCAGTGGCTCACGGACCAAGCTTTAACATGGGGATTTTTAGCAATAATTATTATTTTCCAACCAGAGCTTAGACGAGCGCTTGAACAATTAGGAAGAGGAAGTTTGTTCTCCCGTGGAATTGGTCAGGAAGAAGAAGAGCATGAAATCGTTGCGAATGCTGTGGCAAAGGCAACTGAATATATGGGGAAACGACGCATAGGTGCGCTTATTACATTATCTAGAGAAACTGGAATGGGAGATTATGTAGAAACCGGGATTCCTTTAAATGCGAATGTGTCATCAGAACTACTTATTAATATCTTTATCCCTAATACACCGCTTCATGATGGAGCAGTGATTATGCAAGGAAATACGATTAAAGCAGCAGCTTGTTATTTGCCATTATCGGAAAGCCCGTTCATATCAAAAGAATTAGGAACGCGTCACCGGGCTGCGATGGGAGTTAGTGAAGTAACTGATAGCATTACAGTGGTTGTATCAGAAGAAACAGGCCAAATCTCTTTAACTAAAAATGGAGAATTGCATCGTGACTTAAAAGTCGAACAGTTAAAAGAGATGCTTTTAGCAGAGTTTAGTGGAAATGTGAAGACAACTTCTTCATCTTTATGGAATTGGAATTGGAGGAGAAAGCGTCATGGATAAGCTAATGGAGAACCACTGGTTTTTAAAAGGAATTTCATTACTATTGGCGTTAATGCTTTACATGTCGACGAATTTGTCAGATAAAAACACGACAGGGAATACGAGTGCATCACTTTTTCCAACAGGTGATGTAACGGAGACAGTATCTAACGTTGTAGTAGCAGTAAATTATGATGAAGATAAATATATTGTAAGTGGTGTTCCAAAGTATATAAAAATAAAATTGGAAGGGCCAAAAAATGTAATTACTGCAGCAAGGTCGCAACGTGAGTTTGGAGTATCTTTAGATTTACGTGGGTATTCTACAGGAACATACGATGTTCCTTTAAAGTATACCGGGATGGAAAACAATTTAAAAGCAACAGTTCAACCGGCGAAAGTTAAAGTTACGATTCAAAAGAAAGCAAAAAAGTCATTTCCTGTGGAAGTAAAGTACTCAAATGAGAGTCAAATGCAAGGAAGTATGGTTGAAAAACCGACTATCAAACCAGGAACTGTTGAAGTTATGGGTACAGAAGAGGAACTAGCAAAAGTTGCGCTTGTCAGGGCGTATGTTGATTTGAAGGGGATAACAAAAACAGTAACAAAGACAGCCGAAATTGTACTGTATGATGAAGAAGGCCGGAAATTAGACTTACAAACAACACCGTCTAAAGTAAATGTTACAATCCCAGTTTCAAATCCAACTGCGACAAATAATATTGAAAAAACTGTGCCACTAACTTATGTGAAAAGAGGAAGTCTACCAGAGGGGTTAGCGGTTACAAACATCGGTATCGAACCAAATGAAGTGACAATATCAGGCCCAAAAGATGTTTTGGATAATATAAAGTCCTTGGAGGGCGTCGAAGTAGATCTTAGTAAAATTACGGAATCTACAACATTCGATGCCTCTGTTTTATTACCGAAAGGTGTAACCAATGTAAGCCCCAGTCAAGTGAAGGTTTCTGTCGAAGTGCAAAAACAAAAAACTGTAAAGCATAAGACAATAGATGGCATTTCTATACAAAAAAATGGATTGTCAGATGAATTCACTTTACAACTACTTTCTCCACAAAGTGGAAAGATAAGCGTTGATATTTCAGGAGAAGCAAGTATAGTAGATAAAATAACAGCGGCGCAAATAACAGCATCAATTAATCTACAAAACATATCTTCTGGGACGCATGATATTCCAATTCAGGTTAGCGGTCCTAGTAATGTTTCAATAGAAGCAAAACAAAAAACTGTAAAGGTAACCCTTGTAAAGAAAGAAAAACCAGATCAAGAAGTACAAGGTAAGCCGGAGCAACCAGATTCACAAAAAGATAAAGAGAATGAAACAGAAAAACCAACAGAAAAACCAACAGAAAAACCAAAAGAAGAACAGAACAAAGAATCTGAAAAAGAGAATGAAGCAGAAAAACCAAAAGAGCAAAATAAAGGAGCGAATAGCAATGGGTAAATATTTTGGTACAGATGGTGTGCGCGGTGTCGCGAATAAGGAATTAACGCCTGAATTAGCGTTTAAAATTGGTCGTTTTGGAGGGTATGTATTAACAAAAGATACAGATCGTCCAAAAGTGATTATTGGTCGTGACACACGTGTATCTGGTCATATGCTAGAAGGTGCGTTAGTAGCAGGATTATTATCAACTGGAGCAGAAGTTATGCGCCTTGGCGTTATTTCAACTCCTGGGGTTGCTTACTTAACAAAAGCATTAGATGCACAAGCAGGTGTTATGATTTCAGCATCCCATAACCCAGTACAAGATAATGGAATTAAATTCTTCGGTTCAGATGGGTTTAAACTAACTGATGAGCAAGAAGCTGAAATTGAAGCTTTATTAGATAAAGAAGTAGATGAATTACCACGTCCGGCAGGAACAGAGCTTGGACAAGTGAATGACTACTTCGAAGGTGGACAAAAATACTTACAATACATTAAACAAACTGTAGAAGAAGATTTCTCAGGTTTACATATTGCTTTAGATTGTGCGCATGGTGCAACATCTTCTTTAGCACCATATTTATTTGCAGATTTAGAAGCTGATATCTCTACAATGGGTACTTCACCAAACGGCATGAATATTAATGACGGTGTTGGTTCTACACATCCAGAAGGTTTAGCAGAATTAGTAAAAGAAAAAGGTGCAGATATTGGACTTGCCTTTGATGGTGATGGAGACCGTTTAATTGCAGTAGATGAAAAAGGAAACGTTGTTGATGGGGATCAAATTATGTACATCTGTGCGAAGTACATGAAAGAAACTGGTCAATTAAAACATAACACAGTTGTTTCAACAGTTATGAGTAACTTAGGTTTCTACAAAGCACTTGAAGCAAACGGTATTACAAGTGATAAAACAGCAGTTGGTGATCGCTATGTAATGGAAGAAATGAAACGCGGCGGTTATAACCTTGGTGGTGAACAATCTGGTCATATTATCTTGCTTGATTACATTACAACTGGAGATGGAATGTTAAGTGCACTTCAGCTTGTAAACATCATGAAAATGACGAAGAAACCATTGTCTGAGCTTGCAGGTGAAATGACAAAGTTCCCACAATTATTGGTGAACGTTCGTGTAACAGATAAGAAACTGGCATTAGAAAATGAGAAAATTAAAGAAATCATCCGTGTGGTAGAAGAAGAAATGAACGGAGAAGGACGTATCCTTGTTCGTCCTTCTGGAACAGAGCCACTTATTCGAGTTATGGCAGAAGCACCAACACAAGAACTTTGTGATGGATATGTACATCGTATTGTAGAAGTTGTGAAAGCTGAAGTTGGCGCTGAATAATTCGCCAATTTCATATGAAAAAGGAGCACGTTTTGTGCTCTTTTTTCATATGTTTTATAGACAATGAAAATTTTTCATTGACGGTTTATGCTGTTTGTTATAAGATGGTCTTGTTCTTTTTCTCAAAATTAATATATGAATTATGAAAGCGCCAGAGCTACAAGTTATGTAGTTGACGAGGAGGAGTTTTATCGAGATTTCGGCGGATGACTCCCGGTTGTTCATCACAACCGAAAGCTTTTATTTAAAGCGTTGAGGTGACTCAATGGACAAAGATAAAAGTGTGATGAGGGAAAAAGAACGGATGAATACTGGCTGTATAAGTATATACGGACTGAAACCCAATCGAGAGGAAGGTGAAAGCCGTTACAGACTTACAGGGCTAGCAATATGTAATCCGTTTTTTATATGTAAATAATGGGATCGGACTATGTCGTTACATGTTCGCAAAGCAATGTAAGCATTTGTAACGGCAACTAAACATGTGTGGAATCGTAGGATTTATTGGAGATCAAGATGCAAAAGAAATTTTATTAAAAGGCTTAGAGAAGCTAGAGTACCGTGGATATGATTCAGCGGGTATTGCAGTACAGGCAGAGAACGGTGTTGTTGTATTCAAAGAAAAAGGCCGTATTGCAAAACTTCGTGAAATCGTGGATGAAAATGTAGCTGCAAGCGTGGGAATCGGTCATACACGCTGGGCAACACATGGTGTTCCAAGTAAAGTAAATGCACATCCGCATCAAAGTACGTCAAAACGCTTTACACTAGTTCATAATGGTGTAATTGAAAACTATGAATTAGTGAAAAAAGAATATCTTCAAGATGTGACGTTTGTAAGTGAAACAGATACAGAAATTATCGTTCAGCTTATGGAACAGCAAGTCAACACAGGATTAAGTGTAGAAGACGCATTCCGTCAAACGTTATCCATTTTACATGGTTCTTATGCAATTGGCTTACTTGATGCTGAAAATCCAAACATGATTTATGTTGCTAAAAACAAAAGCCCGCTATTAGTAGGTGTTGGTGACAACTTTAATGTTGTTGCAAGCGATGCAATGGCAATGTTACAAGTTACAGATCAATTTATCGAGTTAATGGATAAAGAAATGGTGATCGTAACACAAGAAAGCATTACAATTAAAAACTTACAAGGTGAAACGATTGAGCGTGCACCGTTTACAGCGGAATTAGATGCAAGTGATATTGAAAAAGGAACATATCCTCATTTCATGTTAAAAGAAATTGATGAGCAACCACTTGTAATCCGTAATATCATTCAAAAGTATCAAAATGAAGATGGCGAAATTGAATTAGATGAAGATATTCGTAATGCAATTTTAGATAGCGATCGTATTTATATTATTGCATGTGGAACAAGTTACCATGCTGGTCTTGTTGGAAAGCAATTCATCGAAAAATTTGCGAAAGTACCTGTAGAAGTACACGTAGCAAGTGAATTCTCTTACAATATGCCACTATTAACAGAAAGACCATTCTTCATTTACATTTCACAAAGTGGTGAAACAGCAGATAGCCGTGCAGTACTTGTGCAAACAAATGAAATGGGTCATAAAGCATTGACAATCACAAACGTACCAGGTTCTACGCTTTCTCGT
This sequence comes from Bacillus sp. 95MFCvi2.1, assembly GCF_000374965.1. Classification (NCBI taxonomy): domain Bacteria; kingdom Bacillati; phylum Bacillota; class Bacilli; order Caryophanales; family Bacillaceae; genus Bacillus; species Bacillus sp. 95MFCvi2.1. The sequence continues at coordinate 8,465 of NZ_KB895699.1, forward strand.
GAGGCGGACTATACACTACCTTTATATGCAGGACCAGAAATTGCAGTCGCTTCTACGAAAGCTTACACAGCACAACTTGCAGTGCTTTCAATCTTAGCAGCTGACATTGCGAAAGCAAAAGGTGAAGTTCTTGATTTTGACTTAACACACGAATTAGGTCTTGTAGCCAATGCAATGGAAGTACTTTGTAATCAAAAAGAAGAAATGGATGCACTTGCAAAGCAATTTTTAGCGACAACTCGCAACTGTTTCTTCATCGGACGTAGCGTAGACTTCTATGTTGGTTTAGAAGGTGCGTTAAAGCTAAAAGAAATCTCTTACATCCAAGCAGAAGGATTTGCTGGTGGAGAATTAAAACACGGTACAATCGCGTTAATCGAAAAAGGTACACCAGTTATCGCGCTTGCTACACAAGAGCACGTAAACCTTGGAATTCGCGGCAATGTAAAAGAAGTAGTAGCACGCGGAGCAAACCCGTGTATCATCGCAATGAAAGGCTTAGAAATGGAAGGTGACAGCTTCGTATTACCAGCTGTACATGAAGCGTTAGCACCGCTTGTAGCGGTTATTCCATTACAACTGATTTCATACTACGCAGCGCTTCACCGCGAGTGTGATGTTGATAAGCCACGTAACTTAGCTAAATCTGTTACTGTTGAGTAGGAGATTGGGAGGTTCATAATTTTATTGTAGATTTGAAATAAAGTTGCACCGTTTTACCCCTTTAGATATGATTATCTAAAGGGGTGTTTTTATGTCGAAAAGAAAAAGAACATCCGAGATTGAATAGTGGGTTAAACAAGGTCGAGGGGTCGGTATTGGAGTAGATTATAAACCTTGGTTAAAGATTCAAGATGTATCTTCAAAGGGTCGTTCAACTCGTTTAAAAGGAATAAAAACAAACAGAAAGCATGAATTTCTGTCGGACTTGGAACGAAATTACTTTTATTTAACTGAGTATTCGAATTATATTGTTGCTGGCCGCAGAACAGATTTCGAAAAAATAGAGAAACTACATATGCAGTAAGGCTTGAAATGAAAAGAGATAAAGCAATTGAGCTATTACACTATGATAATTTATATGATTTCACTTTGGATATTATCGGAAAGAATTCTTATTGATGACTTAAAGCAGAGTCAAAGGTTAATTACAGCTCATGAATCGGGAGTAAAAATAAGATTGCAAAAAATTTTTAAATATAACAACGTAGGTTTAAAAGTATTTGAAAAAACAATCGACCGAATAGAACGAATGATGAGAGGGATGGGAAAATGAGCGATACAAGGACCAAATTGATGCTGGATTTGCAAAGAATTGAGAAGGATAAGTATCAGTTACGCGAAGGTGAGCAGCATCAAGATTTCTTACCTTTGTTACTTCAATATATTGGCGATCCTCAGCCAGAATTACGGGATAACCTGATTTATCCGATGTTTTATATGTGGATTAAGGAAGAGAATAAGTTCAGTGGAGAGGAGTTGCGTAGCCTCTTAACTGTTCTGACTGATGAGAACCATTTGTTCTATAATATTGGCAGCGAGGATGATCAGTCAGTTTTTACAAGGACGTTTTCTGCCTTGCCTATCGCTTTGATTGTGCAACGCCACAGACAGAATCCATTTTTCAATCAAGCGGAAATTGAGCAATTAATGCATGCAATGCTCCGTTATTATAAAGAGGAGAAGGATCTGCGAGGTTACCTTTCAGTAGGAGGCTGGGCTCACAGCGCTTCCCACGGTGCGGATATTTTTGTCGAGCTGGTGCAGTGCGAGGAGAGTAGCGTCGCACTGCTGCGTGAGGTTCTTGTCGCTATTTCTGGCATGCTTCATAATGGTAGACACATTTTTAGCGATGAGGATGATGAACGGTTGGTCAACATCGTGGATACGATGATTGACAAAGAGTTACTTCCACATCAAGAAATCGCTGATTGGATTAGCGGCTTAGCGCAATGCTGCAATTTGCCGAGAAGTCGCAGTCAGGTGATTGCTCGCGTGAACAGCAAGAATTTTTTACGCAGTCTCTATTTCAGAAGGGGACAAGATATCCGAGGGGATGAGCTTAACACTGTCATGCTTGGTACTGAGGCAAAACTGAACAGGTTTTCTATCAGTTAAAGGATTAGAGTGTGTTTCAATTTTCGTTTAGTTAAAAATGGCAGTCACAAAATTACTACTGTGACTGCTTTATAAAAGGTTGACCAAAGCCTTAGTTCTTTGTTTGACACCCTCTGGCATGTTCCTCCATTAAAGGGCGCTTTAATGGAGGAACTATCATAGAAATGATCAAACTTTTTTATAAAAGAATGATTCAATAAAATATATTAAGAGCGTGTTTTGATTAATCTTTTTTCAAAACACGCTCTTTCTTTTTGCTTGTTTATCAAGGCTATTAGTATTAATTTGATCAATCTTTATTCTAAAGCTACATTTATTGTTGGTTTGAAATAAAGTCGCGACGTTTTTAAAAAAGATGCGAAGCTTTACCCCTTTAGATACGATTATCTAAAGGGGTGTTTTTATGTCCAAAAGAAAAAGAACATCTGAAATTGAAAAATGGATTATGCAAGGTCGCGGGTCAGGAATTAGGGTGATTATCAGCCTTGGTTGAAGATTCAAGATGTTTCCTCGTTAGGTCGATCAACACGCTTGAAAGGGATTAAAACGAGCAGACAACATGAATTTTTATCAGATTTGGAACGAAATTACTTTTATATAACTGAATATTCTTATTTTGTTATTGCAGATGAATTAGGAATTAAACATCCTACAGATCCTAAAACGGGCGAACCGATTGTGATGACAAAGGATTTTTTATTAAGTGTAGAATTAGAAAATGATAAATGTAAATATTTGAAATATATGTCAAAGATTTTAAAAAATGCTGTGTATTCTATTTTATATCGTAGTAATCTTGTGATGAACAAGTTATTTATTCTTTAAAGGAGGCAAACAAAACATGGATATTATGATTGAAAAGATTCCAGCATATCGGATTGCTTACATAAGGGAGATTGGCCCTTATGGAATTGATAATGTGCGAACAATGGAAAAATTAAAAGAATGGGCAAAATCTAACCATTTATTTAATGACGAATCCATAATTCTTGGAATTGCTCAGGATAATCCTGAAACTACTAAACTTGAAAACTGTCGTTATGATACCTGCATAGTTGTTTCAAACGACTATGCAGTAACTGATGACTATGTAAGAGAAGGTAATATTGTTGGAGGGAAATATGCTGTTTTTAAAATTAATCATACAGCAGAAGCAGTTCAGAAAGCGTGGGTTGATATTTTTCCAGAATTATCTGGGCAAGGATATCAATTTGATGAAGCAAGACCAATCATCGAAAGGTATGTAGTCAAAATGGTTAATAATCATCATTGTGAAATTTGTGTACCCGTATATTAAAGTAGTAATTGGATAAATTCCAATTTGTTTGATTGACCAAAAAGAGCACCTTATATTTCCTCTTTTTGGTTCTTAAAAAATACATTTTCCACTTCACTGGCCAAAAGGAATATCTCAGGGAGAGCATAACAACCAATAATTTTCGTACTAGGAAATATATCTATTGCAGGTACTATATCAAAAATCTGGCCTCTTTAAATGTACTCTTAGCTTTTATAAATACAGCCCTTTTAGTTTTCGTCTAAAAGGGCTGTGCTGTTTACATGTTTAATTTAGTTTTCAATATCCAATATTTATTTCCGTTTATTGTAAATGAGAATTCGACCCATCCATTGGGATCTTCGCGATGAACGAATACTGATGTTCCTAATGCTAATGTACCTTGGTTGTTTTCTGTAACAGACTGACTTTTAATTACTCCATCAAATGAATAGGGTACAACGTAATAGAAGGCAGCTAGTTTAGCAGTTGCTTTCGTTCCCTGTAGATATGTTTTATATGGGATATTATTTGAGAGTGCGTCAACATTTAAGGTATTTGGGTTTTTAGGTAATTTTTTTGCATATAAATAATCTTGTTTTTGGAAGGGTTTAATACGCTCCATAATTTTTGCGATTTTGGTAGACCATTCTTGATCTGTTGAATACATAACATTCATACCTTGCAATGTTGGACCATAGTAATATGATCCATTTTTCTCTAAATATTTATCTCTTACATAATTGGCATTATAGGCAATGCTATCACCGAAAGTTGGTAAATATTTTGCATATTTAAACGGATCCTGATCATAAGCGCGCAAACCAAATAGATTATGTTTGCGATATGCGATTTCAGATTTACCATATCCGGATTCTAAAATAGCATGTGCCGCTAAATAAAGTGCGTTAACACCATACTGAGCTTGAGCTGCAACAAAGTCGTTTCCATGTCCAATTAATGGGCTATCTGGTTGGTATTTTTTAATGTCAGCATCAATTTCTTTACCAGTAACATTTGAAGCATATGTTAAATCAAGGTTTATATATGACGTAGCAGTAATATTATTTTCAGGAATCCAAGTACCGCTGTTATTGAAATAATACGTTGTTCCGTCAATAGAAGCGAATCCAGTTTGCATAACACCATTTAGCTGTAAATAGTACCATGTACTCCCTTCTTGTAGCCAACCCGTTTTCATCGTCCCATTTGAATTTAGGTAGTACCACTGGTTACCGTCGAGAAGCCATCCTGTTTTCATGGTGCCGTTAGAGTTTAGGTAATACCAAACTCCGTTATCAAAAAGCCACCCTGTTTTCATAGGGCCATTAGAGTTTAGGTAATACCAAACTCCGTTATCAAA
>NZ_KB895699.1:13371-194181 GCF_000374965.1 Bacillus sp. 95MFCvi2.1
TTATCGAAAAGCCACCCTGTTTTCATAGCGCCATTAGAGTTTAGGTAATACCAAGCCCCGCTATCAAAAAGCCATCCTGTTTGCATGACTCCGCTTGAATTTAAGAAATACCAATTATTATTGTTTTGTAACCATCCTTTTTTTACAGTTTCATTTGTTTTAATTGCTGTATTGTAAGTTGATACAGTTTCAGCCATCCCTTTTATAGGAATAAAAAGTATGCTTGATGCTAAGATAATTGATGCAGCTTTTTTTAACATTTCTTAATAATACTCCTTTTAGTAGTTTGTTAGTTTCATATTAACCAAAGTACTATTGTAACAAGGGAGGAGGAAAAAACAAACAAATATCATAAAAGTCTAATAAATTACTGTTAAAATAATTTTATATGAGTAGTTTCATATAATTGTTAGTAAAGTGGAATGTAAATAGAAGTGAAAAGGAACAGTGATTGAGAGACGAGCATAGAACTAGAAAAAGTTGACTTATACAGTCAATTTTTCATTTTGAGGTTGTTGTAAAATTCATACATATTCAAAAATAGATGCATAAAAAAATTCGTTTTCTTGGAAAAATGATACCATCAAACTATCCGAAGAAAGGACGAATTTGCTAGTATAATAACCAATTTTGATATTGAAAGTAACTGTTATGTACTTATTACTGTCCTAGTGGAAGAAATCGAAGTATTGAAATTATTAGCCTTTGGAGCAGGGTTATTAAATCATGTATTAAAAATATTGAGGTGGAGTTTATCTGAGATACTATAATATGATGAAGGGCTTCTAAATCTAGTATTAGGAATCTGAATGAAGTTACATATCATAAATAGAGAAGATCCGTCTCCGTTGAATGTGGGTATTCAGTTAAGGATTTTTTCATTTCGTTATAAAGGAAAGTACGATATACTTGACGTATCTTTAGAGGTGTAACTATAATTGTTACGATTCGGATTTTATAATGGAAAGGGTGAATGATGTAAGTGAATGAAAGTAATCACGATGTATATAAACCTGTAAGAGTAAACAGGTTATGGATGATTCTTGTATTAGGGACACTCACAGCAATTGGGCCATTGTCCATTGATATGTACTTGCCCTCGTTACCAAAATTAACGGATGATTTACAAACGAATGCTTCTCTTGCTCAGCTTACTTTAACAGCTTGCTTACTAGGGCTTTCGGTTGGACAATTATTTGTTGGTTCAATTAGTGATATTTATGGACGGCGCAAACCGCTTATTATTGCTCTTATTATCTATGTTGCATCTTCTTTATTGTGTGCCGTTGCACCATCTATTTGGAGTTTAGTTCTTTTACGTTTCTTACAAGGAGCTTCAGGCTCAGCAGGTATTGTTATATCACGTGCTATGGTACGTGATATGTACGCAGGTTCGGAGATGACAAAGTTTTTCTCACTGCTTATGTTAGTAAACGGAGCAGCGCCTATTTTGGCTCCAATTATTGGAGGACAATTGTTACAGTTTACATCATGGCGCGGGGTCTTTATCGTTCTTGGAGTGATAAGTGTATTTATGTTAGTATCCGCTATTTTTGTATTGCGTGAGACATTGCCTCTTGAGGAGAGAGAAACAGGTGGTTTAGCAGGAACATTAGCGACATATGGGAATTTGCTGAAAGATCGCTTATTTATGGGGTATGCTTTGTCACAAGGCTTAGTGTCAGCAGCAATGTTTGCTTATATTTCGGGCTCTCCGTTTGTGTTGCAAAATATATACGGGGCATCACCGCAAGCATTTAGTTTATTCTTTGCGATTAATGGTATTGGGATTATTATTGCTAGCCAAATTACTGGACGTTTAGCGGGGAAAGTAAATGAGACAACATTATTTGTAATGGGCGTCGGAATTGCAGCTGTTGGTGGTCTTTCTTTACTTCTTATGATTGTACTAGGAGCAGGGTTGATTGGTGTTTTATGTTCGTTATTTCTTGTTGTATCAAGTGTTGGGGTTGTATCGACAACAGGTTTTTCACTAGCAATGAGAAATCAAAAACAAGCTGCAGGAACAGCATCAGCTTTACTTGGTCTACTACAGTTCATTTCTGGAGCGCTTGTTGCGCCTTTAGTTGGGATTGGAGGTAGTAACACAGCACTTCCTATGGGAATTGTGATTGCCCTATGTGAAGTGGGAGCGGTTTTATGTTATATCTTTATGGCAAAGCGCAGTGAAAGACAGTTTGTACTTCGGGAAAAGCAGGATATAGAGGCATAAGAATACTAAAAAAGAGCTAATTCAAAGTATATTTTGAATTAGCTCTTTTTGTTATTTTCTTGGAGCAGCTCATACATATTATTCATGATTGCATCGTATAAAATAGCTAATTTATCCCAAACCCATCGATTTGAATCAACCTCTTTTTCACCGCAGTCAATAATATCTGTATGGTTCGTAATTCTATAAGCTCTTTCTACAATTATCGGAGCAATTTTTGGTATACGAGGAATAGCTTTTAAAATATCTGCAAAATTTCCGATATAGACATGCCCGATGATTTCAATTGTTAGTGATTCATCAGATATGTTTAGGGCGGTGTTGTATTTGTCTATATGCACTTGTTTTAAGTAACGGGCAAGTCTAAGTGGAGCGGTTCTCTTCTTTAATACGCGGCGAAGACTTTCTGTATTTTTGATATGGAGTGATCTTTTACGAATAAGAACGGAAAGTTCTTCTTCCATAAACATCATTTTGTTGTACATATATATTGTTGGCCTCCTTTTTTCTAAATAAATGGATAATGCAACCTTAGGTAGGAATGTTTCATTCATATGTAAGTCTAGCATGCTATGTTCCAGATGTGTGCTTACAGTTTTGTAAGGTGTAGAAGAAGAGCTGTGAAGATTCTGGGCGTATAAAGTGACGATACTGTGACAAAAATGGTGATATGTGTATAAAAGTACGGTCATAAGTGTAAAGTTTGAATGGTTCTCGTTATAATAGCAAGTGGAGATAAGTAGTAGATGTAGACAAAAGGAGAGTAAGAGATGAAGAAAGTGTGGAGTATTGTCTTGCTTGGAGGAATGCTTCTTTTAGCAGGGTGTAATGGAGATAAGGATACAAAAGAACCGAAAGAAAAAGTAGAACAATCGGCAGAGCAGAAAGAAGATATGAGAGTATATCGTGATGTGCATAATAAGTATGATGAGAAAATGAACAAAGAGTTAAATGAAGCAGTAAAATTATGGGAAGAAGCGAAGGAAAAAGGGGGGAAGGCACTAGTATATCCTAAGTTTAAAGAAGATGTACAAAAAGTAACCACGAGTATGTTAACGGATATCGATCATATGCGCAAAGAAATTCGTGTACCGAAGTCAAAAGAACAAGAACATGAGCTATATGTTGGCTTCTTAAATGAGACAGAACAAGCAATGAAAAAGTTAGAGAAATTAGCGAAAGATGAAGATTCGGCGTTAATTCGTGATATAGAAGTTCATTTTTCAACAGCTTCAACGTACTATAAACGCTTTCAAAAAGAAGCACAAAAATAACCTTGCAATGCGCAAGGTTATTTTTTCTTTTTCCCGTCCTCATCTTCAGCTACTAAGACTTTTTGCTCTTCATGAAATTCTGAAATTGTTTGCCCAGTAATGTTATCGAATGGAGTATAAAAGGAAGTTATATTTTTCTTTTTTATAAATAATTTATAGAAGCCTATGATAACTAATATTACGATTGTTAATGGTAATCCTATAACTGCCATAAGTAATGGATCCATCGTAGCTCTCCTTTCTACATAGAGAGGATTTTATTTGTCCTTTACCTTAGCATAAAACAAAAAAGGGAATTACTTTAAATATAATCCAACTGCTGCAAAAGCGTTGTTAGAAGAAGGTATGAAAGAAGAAGATATTATGTTTACAGAATATCCTTTAATTCCGATTATGTTCCCGACAGATTCTTATTTGCAAAAATTATCCGTATCTGGTTTAGAGTATATGATTAGTTCTGAGCCAAGCTTACGACATGCGAAAAAGTAAGCAAAAAATAAAGAAGTAGGCATTTGCCTACTTCTTTATTTTACTTCCTTCTTATACTCTTTCTTCGTTCCATCTGAGAACACAACTTCTAAGTCGAATTTTTGGTAGTCTTTATCAAGTTGGAATACGTCTACCACTTGATCAATTACTTCTTGATCAGGTGTATTTTTATCAAATGTTAACTTTTGTAGAAGTGGACTTAGTTTGGCAATAGCTTTGTCACTCGTTAGCTTTACATCTGTCTTGTGATCCTCAATCTTTCCTTCCATCTTTTTGTCTGCACCTTTACTTTTGTACTCCGCTTCATAATCTTTCTTCGTATCTTGGTAGTCTGCATTTAAGTGAAATTCGTTAAAGTTAAGTTTTAAATCTTGAGGTGCTTCATTTTTAGCTTCGTCCGTTGTTTTCTTATCAGAAGTTGGAGTTTCCTTTTTTGGTGCAGTACAACCTGTTAGCGCAGGTACTAGCATAAGTGCTAATAAAACTGAAAGTAAAATTCTCATAATATATTCCTCCTTAGTGTATCGTTCCTTCCATACAAGTTTTTCCCAATTTCATGTAATTATGTATGTGCTCGAAATAAATTATTTCCCGAAACGTACGCTGCAAATGGTTATTATACAATAATATTTGGTGGTGGAAATTTAAAGGAAAATATTATCTCTCTATTATTTATAATTGTTATTACACAAATTTTAGCTTTAATCGCTGTAGGACTATTATCTGTATTAAAGGGAAAGAGGCATTTAGTAAAAGAAGCATAAAGAAAAAGGGCATCCTTTTGGAGGATACCCTTTTTCTCTTGTAATCGAAGCTTTCGTTAAAATTAACTTCTATAAGGCGAGATTAATTCTCAACCTTTGCCCATTTGAAGTTAAGTGGTCCTGCAAAATCAACTTCAACTATTCCTTTTACATAAGAACGTTCTAAGTATGTTGTTCCATTTTGATAGAGAGGAGAGATAACAGCATCTTTAAATAAGATTTTTTCTGCCTGTTTTAAAGCTTCCCAACGTGCTTTTTCATCACCAGCAAAATCAGTTTTTGCTTTTTGGATTAAATCATCAAATTCTTTATTAGAATAGTGATCTAAGTTGTATGAGTTATCAGTTGTAAATAATTCTAAGAATGTAATCGGGTCAGCAAAATCAGGGCTCCAGCCATCAACAGCAATATCATAATTTCCTTGTAGCAATAATGTGACTTGTTGTTTACGTGGTTGAGGCTTCAAGTTAATTGTTAAGCCTTCTAGATTTTTCTCTAGTTGTTCTTTTAAATATTCACCAGTTTTTTTCGAAAGGTCATTATCGCTTGTTAATAATTCAATTGAAATTTTATCAGAACCTAATTCTTGTTTTGCTTGCTTCCAGAATTTTTGAGCATCTTTTGTATTTTCTTTCGTTAAATTGCCATTCTCCTCACGGAAATCTTTTCCAGTTGGTCCCTTTGCAAAGTTTTTTGGAACTAGAGAATAAGAAGGAAGAGAGCCATCATTTAAGAGAACATTTACAAATGCCTTTTTATCTATCGATTTATCGATAGCTTGGCGGATATTTACATTTTGTAACGTTTTATTTTTTTGATTCATTCGTACGAATTGTACACCAACATCTGGTCGTTCTTTAAAGTTACTATCTTTGCGATATTTATCAACAAGATCAGATGTTAAAGTAAGTCGATCGATTTGTTTTGATTCATATAAATTAACGGCTGTTGAATGATCTTTGACGATATTAAAATTAATTTCTTCAAGTTTCACATTATCCTTATCCCAATAGTTGGTATTTTTCTTAAACTTAAAGCTTTGTTCATGTTTCCAATCACTTAATGTAAAGGCTCCATTATAGATAAGCTTATTATCTTCTAATGCATATTTATCACCTTGTGATTTAAAGAATTCTTCATTAATCGGTAAAAATGTTGGGAATGCCGTTAAGCTAATGAAGTATGGAACTGGACGCTCTAATTCAACTTCAAAAGTGTGGTCGTCGATTGCTTTTACACCAAGTTGATCAGCCGAAAGCTCTTTACTATTAATCTTTTTTGCATTTTTTATATCAAAGAATAAAAAGGCATATTCAGAAGCTGTTGCTGAATCAACTGCACGTTGCCAAGCAAAGACGAAGTCCTTCGCTGTTACGGGTGTACCATTTGACCATTTGGAATCTCGTAAATGGAATGTATATTTTGTTTTATCCGGACTCACTTCATGAGACTTTGCAACACCAGGCACAGGTTTGTTTCCTTCACCAAGGTTATATAGACCTTCAAATACGTTTCTCATTACTTGACCAGAGTCAGTATCTGTAGCGCGTGCAGTATCCATTGTGCGGATTTCTGTACCAGCAGCTAAGTTCAATACTTGTTTATCAGGTGCTTTATCTTTTGCTTTTGCTCCGCTTGCATCGTCTTTATAGCTACCGCATCCTGTTAATAAAATACTTGCTCCTAAAACAGATGCGACAGCAGGTACAAATTTCTTTTTCATGTAAAATTCCTCCCTAAATTGTTTGGGTATTAAAAAAATAGTTAATGAACAACTTTGAGGGAAAGAAAAAATCCCTCTTTTCTTATCGAGAAAGAGGGATTTTTGTTTACAAGGCATGTACCTGTATATAAACGAAGTCCCTCATTCTATCTTTCAAGCATAATGCTTGCAGGAAGTGGCACAGTATTCAAAGTGAACCTGTTGCCGAGGTTTCAAAGGGCCAGTCCCTCCACCTCTCTTGATACAATGAGTAAACATAGTAATTTGTATTAATTTTTTTGTTTCTTTGATTATTCAAAATCTTACACCCGGATAAATGAACTGTCAATGAAATGAAACGTAGTTTAAATTTTCAGTCTATTAAATAGGGATATAAAAAGAAAGAGCACTGTGCAATTGCACAGTGACTCTCGTTTTTAAAAATCAAAATTATCAGGGTCTGGACCAACGCCATCTTCATTTTTGTATATTGCCGCTGTATCGATGCTGCGGTATCCATTTTTAATAGCTGCTTTTACAGAATCAATTACTTCTGTGCCATCTTCAACTTTAAAAAACACCTAAGCCAAACCAAGGCGTTTACACCGTTATGTAATGTTGTGTAAGCTTGTGAATTTCATATTAATTCCCTCTAGCTTTTTTATTGGTTGCTTCAATTGCTTGATAAATAATCTTCGAAAAATTATTTTCATATAGAACTTTTAAACCTTCTGCAGTTGAACCACCTGGTGTTGTCACTTGTTCACGAAGCATAGCTGGATCCTGTTCTTGCTCAAGCATAGCAGCAGAACCAGCAATCATTTGGATAACAAGATGTTTTGCTGTTGCTTCATCGATTCCATAGCTTTTTGTTGTTTCAATTAAACCTTCAGCAAAATGGTAAAGGAAGGCAGGTGCACTTCCAGTAACAGCGGTCAGCTGATGAACTTCTTCTTCCGTGCATAGCTGTGCTGTACCAATCCCCTTTAAGAGTAGTTGTAAAGTTTCTTGATGTTCAGCATTTACGAACTGTCCCATTGTATATAGAGAAATAGACTTTCCAATTGTCGCAGCTGTATTTGGCATAATCCAGGCAACAGGTGTACCTTGAGGAAGTTTTTCTTCTAAGTAAGATGGACCAATCCCGGCAGCAACCGTTACAACAAATTGATTGGTTAGAAGAGGAGATAACGCTGCTAATAATTGTTCATGTGCAGCTGGTGGCATCGCTAAAACAATGGTATCAACAGTTTTGATATGTTGAGTCCAATCACTCGTAATGGAGATATTATATTTTTTCTCTAATTGTTTAAGCTTTTCTATGTTACTTCGATTGGATACGATAATTTTTTCAATGTGTTCGTTACTTGTTTTGAGAAGTCCAGCAAAGATTGCTTCTGCCATACGGCCAGCACCAATAAATAAAATTCTATGTTTCTTTAGCATATCTTTTATTCCTTCCTGATTAGAATAGGGTATAAAAAACGATAACATCTTTGAGAGATCTTTGTAAAAAGAAAAGACTTATATGAATTTGCTATAAGGATTAGTATATGCCATATTAACTTTTATAGTAATTTAGCTATTGATAGGTTGGTAAGAGAGCATCTGGTCATGTTTAAAAGCGGATAGATTGCCAAGCTAAAGCAGAGAGAAAACAAGTGAAAGTCCCCTTTTGTTTGTCATAGCGGTAACTTAAATGTCTAAAGATCAAATTACACAGATAGATTGGAAAGAAAAGTGATTAAGGAATAGAAAACCCTCTGAAGCATGTATGCTTCAGAGGGTTTAGTAATAGATTGTGTAATTATGCCTTTGTCATACCAAGTAAAACAGCACCGCCGATAATTAGGACACTACCTAGTGCAATAAATCCCATTTGGCGTTTCGTTTTCTTTTCTCCTAAGAAGACAATCGCACCGAATGTAGAGATAACGATGCCAGTTTGAGATAATGGGAAGCTTGTTGCTACTCCAACTCGTGGTAAGGAAAGAAGTAAGAATAAGTTTCCTGTTCCCCATAGTAAACCAGATAATATGTTACGAACTGCATATTTGTTAAACGGTTTATATTTAGATGTCAGTACCACTGCACCAACAAACATACCGACTGCTTGCGGTAAAATAGCAGACCAACCATCGATATTGTACCAACGAATGATAATTACATATACAAGGTAACCAAAAGTAGAAACAATTAAAGTTAAAAGCCCTTTTTTCAGTTGTCCCGGTGGCTGTGCATTTTCTTTATCATCTAGTGAAGTAAAGACAACACCAATTACAATTAAAAGGATTGCAATCGTTCCCATAATAATCGTAGTAGTAGTAGTCCACTCATGGAAAGCGATAACGCCAAAGATAGAAGTCGCAACAAGTTGCATCCCAGTTGAAATGGTTACAGTTGTTGAAACACCTAGCTTTTCAACAGTTTTTAATTGGTTTGCTTGTCCTAAAGCCCAGAATAGACCTGAAATAAAACCGACGATTAAGATTGTCATAGTTAAAGCCGGTTGAGTAAATATATACATAATTGTTGCAAAGAATAAGGCACCAATTGTCATACCTAATGTTTGGCTATATGCACCGCCGCCCATTTTTACGCTTACTAATAAGACGTTTCCCCATGCAATTGCAGGAAGAAGCGCTAATAAAATGTCCATTACAAGACTCCCTTCACTTTTCTATATCAATATAATTTAATTTAATTTCGTTTTAACGATCGGTAATTTCCCACTTAGAAAGTGGAAGATTACCGATTGTTAAAACAGGATGAAGAATTTACGATATAAATGCGGTTTCATTTCTTCATTTTTTTCAAATACCTAAATATAATAACAGGAAAGTACCTATTTTAGAAAGTAAATTCAAATAGAATGTATATTTCTACAAAAATTAAAATTCTGTTATTTAATCTCGTTTTTTAAGCTTAGTAAGACCTTATCTCAAAAGTCAGCAGGAGCTAATCAAAGTTTTATTTTATCAAAATAAAAAAAGACCTCAAATTGAGGTCTTTTTTAAATGGGGATGGGGGGAATAAAGTTACTTAGCTCTTTTTAAGAAATGGGGAGAGGGGGACAATCTACTTCCCATTGGCTTTACTTTATAACTTAATTATATGGAATGTGGGAAATAGTAACTATCGAATTAGCTTACAATAGGATTACAATTTTGTAAGGTTGGGATAAAGTGAAACTTTAATCAATGGGGTTTTACAGCACTCGAACAGCAGGATAAATTGTTTCATTCTACAAAACAATTTATTTTTCGGGAAATAAAAAAGCAGCTTTTGTCGAAAGCCGCTTTAAGAAGTAGTAATTCTTTTATTAATTAGCTGGATGCACAATAAGAATAGGAGTGACATACCGACTGTTATGATAACAAGCGTCCAGGCGAGCTGCATGTTACTTGCGTCAATCGCCATATAAATGGCTGTAGGAATTGTTTGTGTTTTTCCTGGAATGTTACCAGCAAACATAAGTGTTGCTCCAAATTCACCAAGTGCACGTACAAAGCTTAATATCATTCCACTAAGTAGTGCGGGGAATGCAAGCGGCAATGTGACATGTAAGAAGACTTGGTATTCACTGGCCCCAAGATCACGGGCACCGTCTTCAATTTGCTCGTTTGCAATAGAAAAACCTGTCTTGGCCGATTGATACATAAGTGGGAATGAAACGACTGTTGAAGCGATGACAGCAGCCCATGATGTAAACATAATAGAGTGTTGAAATAATGATTCAATCCACTTACCAACTGGGCTGTTATTCCCAAAAATAATAATGAGAAAGAACCCAATAACAGTTGGCGGGAGCACCATCGGTAATAGAAAAATGGTTTCTAATAACACTTTATAGCGCCACGAGGAGCGAGCTAATACTCGTCCAATAATTGTGCCGAAAATCATAACAATAATGGTGGCGAGTGCAGCTACTCGTAAGGAAAGAAAAATAGGCGGCCAAAGTGCATCAAATGCCATGGTAGTTAAGATAGAATTGTAAATCCATATTTTTTAAAGATAGATTGTGCCTCTTTTGACTGTAAATATTCATAGAATGAAGTCGCCTCTTTCTTATGCTTGGATTCTTTTATAACCCCTGCTGGATAGTGGATCGGTTCATGAGAATTAGTTGGTGCTGCATTTGCAATTTTTACTTTGTCTGAAATGAGAGCATCTGTTTTGTATACAATTCCAGCATCTACATTTCCTGTTTCTACATATGTTAACACTTGGCGGACGTCTTTTGTAAATACAATTTTGTTTTGGAGGTCATTCCATAGATTTTCATGCGTAAGTGAAGCTTTTGCATATTTTCCGGCTGGTACAGATTCAGGTGTACCAATTGCTAGTTTCTTCACTTTTTCTTCTTTTAACTCTTGAAATGTTTTAATGGAACTTTCCTTTGGAACGACTAAAACAAGTTCATTTCCAAGAAGATTTTTCCCCTCTTTTTCATTAATAAATCCTTTTTTTACAAGCGTTTGAAATTTATCTTCTGCTGCAGAGAAGAAGATATCAGCAGGAGCCCCTTGTTCAATTTGCTGCTGAAGTGCACCAGAACCACCAAAGTTAAAGGAAAGCTTTATGTTTGGTTCTTTCTGTTTATATTGTTTTTCAATTTCTTTGAAAGCATCCTGTAAACTTGCAGCTGCAGATATCGTAAGTTCAACTGTCTTTTCTTCTTTAGCAGTCGTTTTTTCTTTTTTTTCTCCACTTGTGCAAGCCGAGCTAAATATAAGAAGGAAAGAAAGCATGAATACCCCAATGTACCGTAATGTAAATCTGTTCATAAATATAATCCCCTTTCTTTTCACCATATTAATTATAACTAATTATATTTAATTATAAATAGATATAATTAAATATAATGTGAAATAAATCACTTTTTGAAAAAATAGGAGAAATTTTCTTTCTTTGTTACAATGAAAAGAGAAAGTGAGGAATCGTCTATGGATCATCATTCCTACACAACGGAAGAAGTAGCAAATCGATTAAAAGTCTCAAAGTTAACAGTGTATGATTTAATTAAAAAGGGTGAACTACCTTCCTACAGAGTTGGTAGACAAATGCGCATCGATGCAGTGGACTTAGAACAATATATTAAGCAAATGAAAACAGGGAAAGTACAAACTGCTTCTATGAAACTAAAGGAGAAGAATAGAGAATCTTCCTGTGTAATTAGTGGACAAGAGTTAACATTAGATATGCTAGCGAAACATCTTGAAAGATTTTTAACAGGCTCTAGTATGCTCCGGGCTTATCAGGGGAGTTTAATGAGTTTAATTAAAATGTCTCAAGGAGAAGGAAGTATCGTTAGTTTACATTTGTTTGATGGAGATACAGGAGAATATAACATCCCATATGTAAAACGAATTTTAGTTGGACAGCCATGTATTGTGATGAACTTATTAGCGAGAAATGTTGGGTTTTATGTCCAAGAAGGAAATCCAAAAGGAATACAAAAGTGGGCTGACTTGAGTCGTTCATCGATTCAATTTGTGAATCGTGAAAAAGGATCGGGAATTCGTGTACTAGTAGATGAACAGGTGAGAATTCAAAATGTAGATAAAGCAAATATTCGAGGATATAATTGGGAAGAGTCTAATCATCTTGGTGTTGCCTCTCAAATTGCTAATAGGAAAGCCGATGTCGGCATAGGAACAGAAAAGGTAGCACAAATTGTGAATGTAGATTTTATTCCACTTATGGAAGAACAATATGACTTAGTAATCTTAAAAAATAAAGAAAATGAACAACTTATTGAAGCAGTAAAAGAAATACTGCAATCGACAGAATTTCAAAATGAACTACGAGCAATTGGTGGGTACGATATAAGTAAAACAGGTCAAATTATATATGAAACAAATTGAAAAAGCTGCTTGTCTATGGACGAGCAGCTTTTTCTCTATATAAAGGGGTTAGGGGAAACAAGTTTATAGGACAAGACCTTGAGCAAGTGCGTAAATAAATGCTGTAAGAAGAGCTGCGCCGCTTGCAAGTCCGATAAAGTCTAATTTGTTAAAAGTAATGTTGTTCATAGTTATCTCTCCTTATTTGTTTAATGTAGTAGCAACCGCTTTTGCATCGACAAGAGCGGATAACACCATACTCATTGTATTTACAAATTTATTTGTTTTCATTTTGTTCATCATCCGTATCCGCCCCTTTCCGAATTGTTGTTGCCCTTGTTTCTGTCTTAATTATATGAAATACGACCAGGAGTAACTATCGAATTAGCTTACAGCAAGATTACACCTTTGTAAGAATTAATTTTTGAAAATTGTCACTTAATTTTATTACCAACTACTAAAACTTAGTGTTATAATTATTGTAAGGATATAATTAAACTTTGGATATTGAGAAAGGAACGAAACGAATGTATAAGCTAATTACATTTTTGTTGAAATATATATTTAAAACGCTTGGAAAAGTGGAGGTTCAAGGAAAAGAAAAATTACCTGAAGGTGGGCCGTATGTTATTGCTTGTACGCATACGAGTTTTATGGATGTTTTAATGCTGGCAGCTGGGATGTACCCAACGGAAATTCATTATATGGCCAAAAAGGAACTGTTTGAAAGTAAATTTACAAATTGGTTCTTTAAGAATGTAAATGCTTTTCCGGTAGATCGCGCAAATCCAGGGCCAAGTACATTGAAAATTCCATCCCGTTTATTAAAAGATGGGAAAGTAGTAGGGATTTTTCCAAGTGGAACGAGATCGACAGAGGATGTTTCTTTAAAAGCAGGAGCTGTTACGATTGCAATGCGTTCTAATGTTCCTTTAGTACCAGCAGCTTATGTTGGGCCATCAAGTGTAAAAGAATTAATTAAGGGGAAAAGAGCACAATTAATTTTTGGTAATCCGATTCAAGTTGAAGCGGGAGAGACAGTGGATCGAAAAACGGCTATGAAAATGATGACGGATCAATTAAATACAATGTTTGAAGAATTAACAGAGACATTACAACAAAATAAAAAATAGGAAAAGACGACCGGGCATAGACGGTCGCCTTTTCTATTACTATCTATATAAAGGGGAAAGGGGACACAAAATTATAGAAGCGTAGCAGCATAAATGAAAGCTGTAAGAAGAGCTGAGCCGCTAGCTAATCCGATAAAATCTAATTTGTTAAAAGTAATATTGTTCATCATACTCTCTCCTTACTTATTTAATGAATGAGCAACTGATTTTGCATCGACAAGAGCGGATAACACCATGCTCATTGTATTTACGAGTTTATTTATTTTTATTTTGTTCATCATGCGTATTCGCTCCTTTTCGAATGGTTGTTGTTACTTTCTGACCTAATTGTACGAAATATAGAGGGAAGTCACTATCGAATTAGCTTACAGGAGGATTACACTTTTGTAAGGAAACTGAACATCTATGTAAGGATATAAATATTTGACAAGGGATTATGAAATTCGTACGTTAAAGAAAGAGGTGAGCACATGACAAATATTAGAGATATCGCAAAGCTAGCAGGTGTGTCCGTTATGTGCCATTACATAGCGGATTTTTTTGAGAATTTTTTTTGACTGGAAACGCGTTTCATACTTTATAACTGAATTATACCGGTTATGTAGTAATCCAGGGATTCTTTTCAAGTGTTACGACAGTGAATAGAATTTGGAGGAGTATTGATGGATGAACTATTATTGAATGTGAGAAAGTATGTAGAGCCTGATGAACAAATCTTGTCTTTTATTGATATTGTTGTAATTGTAGGATCGGTATTCATTATTGGGCAAGAAAAAGCAATGTATACGCTCGTTGCAGTATTTATCGGAGCAAAAGTAATCGACTTTATTGTAGAAGGAATTAATACGAAAACAGCAGTTACGATTATATCTAGTCAACCAGATTTAATTCGTGAAACGATTACGAAACATATGACACGGGGTGTTACTGTTTTAGAAGGTCGCGGTGGTTATACTGGAAAAAATAAAGAAGTACTATATGTCGTAATTAATAAGCAAGAGCTTGTAAAATTAAAACAAGTAATCAGTAATGTAGATGAAGATGCATTTGTTGTTATTCACGATGTACGAGATGTACTTGGCGGTGGTTTTAAAGCAAGCTAAAAAGATGAACGAGGGGATTCGTTCATCTTTTTTTATTTTATAATTTGGGGAAGGATCTTCATTAGTTTTTCTTTTATTCGTTTTGCAAAGGATGGATTTTTACCAGAAGTTGATATGCTTATAACATATTCGTCATTTCGAATGATTGCAGGTGTATGAAAGGATGACTCTGTGCCATCACTTACGATATTAACCCATTGAAAATCATGTGCAGCTTGTTTGACCATCATATTTACATCATGATGATTTGTTGCAGCATAGATGAGATGAGCATCTTTAATATCTTCTTCTGTAAACATTTTTTCCTTCCATGTAATATAGGTGAGATTCTCCATTTCTTCACAAATATACGGGCTCACAATCGTGACACGAGCTCCTGTATTCTTTAAACCAGCTGCCTTTCGATATGCAATTTTTCCACCACCGATGATCACAACCGTTTTGCCTTGGAGATTACACATAATTGGATAAATGTTATACATGTACATATTCCTCCATTCGCTCTAATAAAGCAGATTTCATGTAGGAATCAAATTGAAGACAATTACAAGTTGTAACGTTAGCATATTTTTTTGCATGCCGATTTATTTTCTGAAGTAATAACCCAGTGAAGAGAAGATAAGGCATGACATATACATGCCTTGCGTGCGATGACTTTTCATTGAGTTCATCAGTAAAAGAAGGTGTTCCTTTTGTTAAAAAGGAGCAGGAAACCGGCAAGCAGAGTCTTTGCTGGGCAGCTGCCCCAATTTGTCTTAATTCATGTATAGGCTGAGAATCACTGCTACCACGGCCAACAAGTAAGATTTCACTATTTGGCATTGGCATAGCTTCACGTATTCGTTTTATGACAAGTTCGATCATAAGCGGATGTGTACTAAAAGGTGGTATAACTGAAAATGTAATGTGTGGATAGTGCTTTTTTATTTTCTCAATTTCAAAAGGAACATCACGTTTATAATGGGCCGCTGCAAATAATAAAACAGGGACAATTAAAATCTCAGTTGCACCTTCAGTGATTGCTTCTACAATCGCATCTTGAACAGTCGGTGTTGTTAGTTCGAGAAATCCAATTTTTTGGATATTTTCACTTCGCTCGTTTATAACAGACTGAACAAAGTGAATGAACTGTTTATTGCCTTCTTGTAATCTGCTACCGTGTCCAATATAAACGATGCCTTTCATTGTGTAAGCACCTCTTTCTCATTGATGATAGCTTGTAATTGATAATCAATGTGATGAAGTCCAACTTTATTGGCATATTGTAAAGTTGGTTCATCGATATAGGAGAATGGTAAATTCAGAATATCTGTGAAGCCAAGGCGGTTTACTTCTGTGATAAACGTATCGATTGCAGCACGTCCTTCAAATA
Source organism: Bacillus sp. 95MFCvi2.1 (assembly GCF_000374965.1). Lineage (NCBI taxonomy): Bacteria > Bacillati > Bacillota > Bacilli > Caryophanales > Bacillaceae > Bacillus > Bacillus sp. 95MFCvi2.1. The sequence goes on from NZ_KB895699.1 coordinate 29,288, forward strand.
CAATGCTATCCCATGTGAATTCAGTCAGTGTGCGTGAATGAACTTCATCAAAACGATGATCAATTGTATATTCGTGTGTCATGATATAAGAGCCAGCACCTATTTTTTCCTGAATGGCGGCAATTCGATTAATGTTTCGACCTAAATAAACAGTTGTTTCGTTGGAAAGTGTTGCAGGTAAGCTTAAAAGCCCATACTGCATAAGTGCCTTCTGTGTAGTGGCATTCATATACTGCAATGTTGCTTTTAAGGAGCGAATATCTTTTTGATGCTGCGCACATGATTGGAATAAGATTGCTACACTTTCAGCTGAGCAGAAAACAAGGCGCTCAGCATTAAAAATTTCACTAATCTGCTCAGGTGTTAATACATATTTTTGTTTTTTGAAAGTTGGTATTTGATATATTTCTGCGCCCGCTGCTTGTAACTTTTGCGCTAGTATACTTGTTTTGTTTGTTGCAGAGGCAAATAAAACTTTTTTTCCATGTAGTGGCTTGTGTTCTTTCCAGGCAATTTGTTTTCGTAAGGACACCACTTCACCAACAATTGTCATCGATGGATTTGAAATCTGTTCTTTTTTCACATCATCCACGATTGTGGAGAGTGTACCTGTAACAACTCGTTGTTTTCCAGTTGTACCCCATTCAATAACTGCTACTGGTGTATCTTTTTTTCTTCCTGTTTGTAATAAATTCTCGCAAATTACCGGCAAGTTTTTAACGCCCATGTAAAAAGCAATTGTATCGCTGTTTAAGAGGGAGCTGTAATTTACTTGGTCGCTAATTGCGCCTTTTGTATGACCGGTTAACAAAGTTACACTATTACTGTAATTACGATGGGTAAGAGGGATGCCGGCATATGCACTAGCGGCAATACTAGATGTAATCCCTGGAACAATCTCGTATAAAATGTTTTCTGCTGCTAAAGCGGCTGCTTCTTCACCAACGCGACCAAAAATAGATGGATCTCCGCCTTTTAAGCGGACGACCGTTTTACCTTCTTTTGCAGACTGAATTAAATGAGCGTTAATCATTTCTTGTCGCATAATATGATTTGTTGGCATTTTTCCGCAATAGACGAGTTCGCATGTTGGCTTTGTATAGCGAAGTAAAGTTTGATTTAATAAGCGGTCATATAAAACAACATCTGCTTGTTTTAGGCAATCTATTGCTTTTTTAGTAATAAGTCCTTCATCACCAGGTCCTGCACCAACTAAATATACGTATCCGTTCATCTCTACACCTCATCTATTTTTACTTGAAAGGAAGCCAAAAAGGGCTTCCCTGTACAAGTTACATATATATATAAATATCACCATCAATAACTTCTACTTGATATGTTTGGATACAACCATCATCAGGCTTTTGAACTTCACCTGTTATTAATGAAATTTTCCAGTCATGCAATGGACAGAAGACGAATTCTCCAGAAACAATTCCTTCGGCTAAAGGTCCGTTTTTATGAGAGCATCGATTTTCTACAGCGCGAATATCACCATTTGAAAGGCGAAATAAGGCGATGGATATATCCTTAATGCGCACTTCCTTACCGATTTGCACAGGAAGGTCTTCTGCATGCATTATTTTTATTTTTTCTTTAGTTTGCAACATGTAGATCGCTCCTTACTTTACAGTTTCTACTTCATACATGGCTTTTAATGACCTAGTTTCCAGTGCTTGTCCCCAAGCTTCTTCATATGTGTTACGCGCTTTTTGGAAACGTTCATTTAGCATAGTAACCATGCTTTCATCTTGCAGCACTTCTTTTATATGAGCTAATCCCATTCGTTCTACCCAAGGGGCTGTTCGTTCGCCGTAAATACCAGTTTCACGGTAATGTTGTACGTAAGCTGTGGCAATGCGAAGTACATCTTCTTCTGTAGGGACAATCATTACAAAATCAGCTTCACGCACTTCTGTACCACCGTTGCCACCAATATAAAGTTGGAAGCCATTTTCAACACAAACGACACCAAAGTCTTTTGTTAATGCTTCTGCACAGTTACGTGGACAACCAGTTACACCCATTTTCATTTTGTGAGGTGTATCTACCATTTCTAACGATTGTTCAAGTAACATACCAAGCCCTAATGAATCTTTTGTACCAAAGCGGCAGAAGCGAGAGCCGACGCATGATTTTACATTGCGAAGGGATTTCGAATAGGCATAACCAGAAGTCATATCGAGGTCAGCCCAAACTTTTGGTAAATCTTCTTTCTTAACACCATATAAGCCGATTCGACTTGCACCTGTTATTTTTACAAGCGGCACATCATATCTTTTAGCAACTTCAGCAATTTTCATTAAATCATCTGCCGTAGTAACACCGCCGTACATACGAGGAATAACAGAAAATGTACCATCATGCTGAATATTGCCATTCATTCTTTCATTAACGAAGCGGGATGATTTATCATCTGCATATTCTTCTGGGCGTGTCATACGTAAATAGTAATTTAATGCAGGGCGGCATTTTGAACAGCCGTCTTCATGTGCGAAGCCAAGGACGTTTCGTACTTCTTTTGGCGATTTTAAACCTTTCTCATGAATCGCTGTGACAACTTCATCACGTGATAAAGTTGTACATCCACATATACCAACGGATTGTGCAGATGCATCGAAGCTATCCCCGAGAGTATGAGATAAAATTTGTTCAACAACTGGACGACATTTACCACATGAACCGGCAGCTTTTGTACATCCTTTTACTTCTTCAAAAGTTGTTAAATCTTGTTCTAAAATAGCATGAACGATTGTTCCCTTTGTCACGCCGTTACATCCACAAACGGTGTCATTAGCACTCATACTGGCAACGTCAAGTCCACTTTCTTCACCAGCTTTGTGAAGAAGGGAGACGGGTGTGTATTCTTGTATATCTTCTTCCTTTTTTAACATGCTAAAGAGGCGTGTACCTTCAGCAGTGTCTCCATATAAAACAACACCAACGACTTTATTGTCACGGATTAATACTTTTTTATAGGAACGCGTACACTCATTAAAGATTGAGATTGCTTTTGTTACGTCATCTTCATAAATTTGTCCAGCAGAGAATAAATCGCATCCTGCAACTTTAAGTTGTGTACCGACGATGCTACCTGCATATCCATCTGTTTGTGAATTCGTTATATGCTTTGCCAGTGCGGTCCCTTGTTCATATAATGGGGCAACAAGACCATAGGCAATACCGTCATGTTCTGCACATTCACCAACTGCATAGACTGATTCATCATCTGTTTGCATATAGTCATTTGTAACTATGCCACGATTTACAATTAAACCAGCATCTTTTGCTAAATGTGTATTTGGACGTATCCCAACAGCCATTACAATTAAATCGCATGTTACAACATCCCCATCTTCAAATTGGATACCTTCAACACGGTCAGTACCAAGAATTTTCACTGTTTTCTTTTCCATAAGAAACTTCATACCTTGTGATTCTAAGTCTTCACGCAGTAATGAGGCGGCTTTGGCATCGAGTTGTTGCTCCATTAAGTAAGGCATTAAATGAACAACGTGAACATCCATTCCTAAGTCAATAAGCCCTCGTGCGGCTTCTAAACCGAGTAATCCCCCGCCAATGACGACAGCCTTTTTATATCGCTTAGCAGCATCCAGCATAAATTGTGTATCTTCAATTGTACGAAAGCCTGTTACACCTGGAAGTTGTGAGCCTTCAACAGGTAAGATGAAAGCGCTGGACCCTGTTGCGATAATGAGCTTGTCATATATGACAATACGGTTCTTTTCTGTAATGATGACTTGTTCTTCCCGATCAATATTTATTACCTTTTCATTTGTATACAGCGTAATATCATTTTCCTCGTACCAACTGTATTCGTTCATAATGATATCTTGGATATTTGTTTTTCCTTGTAAGACGTGAGATAGCATAATGCGGTTATAGTTTGGATGAGGTTCATCACCAAAAATAGTAATATCATAAAGTCCTGAATCTAGTTTTAAAATTTCTTCAATGCAGCGTATCCCAGCCATACCATTCCCGATCATAACTAAACGCTTTTTCATATTCATTTCCCCTCTTAAATGTGAAATGTTTAACAAACTTGTATACTCGTATTATAGAATCTTTGGAAAGTAGAGGGTGTGATGTTTATCACAGTTTTGGAGGGTTCACAAATTGTTAAAAATCATATAAAATTTCATTCGAATTCTTACAAAAATGTAAGGGAAATGTAATGGGATTCAATGGCGGGATTAAGTCCTTCTCTTTAAAATAAGTTTATAGAAAACTACACATATTGTGTGGAGGAGGAATTTACCTTGGAGTGGGGAAGAGTGAAAAAGCGAGTAATTATTACTGGAATTGCGCTGGTAGCTGTTATTATCTTACTACTACCAACAAAACTGGGACCAGTAATTGATAAATATAATCCATTTTGTAAAACAAAAGAATATTACACGATTGTGAATGATGTCGGTCAACATATTGGTGATGAATGGTATGAATATGAGTTTGCTGCATATGATGAAAAAGGTAGGGCACAGACGATAAAGAAAACAGTGAAGCACATGTTAAAACGAAGTGAGTCATTGAAAATTACCGCAAAAGGACGTTACGGTGAATCGTTGGTAGAGATTGAGGTCCAAAATATTCCTGTGCAGGCGAGAAGTAAGCTATTGGCGACAAGATAAAATATTGTAAAACACTGTAACATACTGAGTATGTTACAGTGTTTTTTATTACATATAAATCATTTAAAGAAGAAATTTTTCGGTGTTAGTATTTAAATATACATTTACTATATAAAATAAGTTTTAACAAGACAGAGAGTATGGAATTTAGGGGATTTTAACTGTATAACAAGAAAGCGGACATAAGTTTATACTAGGATAACTGTAGCAGCAGAAATGAAATCCGTAAGAAGAGCCACACTGCTAGCAAGTCCGATTGCATCTAAATTGTTAAAAGCAATATTGTTTATGACAACATTGTAAGGTACATGTAAGTTAATTCGATAGTTGTCATTTGTGAATTCTATTACAATACAAGTAGGAAGTTTGAACATACAACTTTCTGTCTGAAACAGTGATGAATGTTTTAAAACCAACTATTGCATAGCCATTATCTCTTTATGAGATGAGGCTATTTTTTTAAACCTTACAATATTGTAAGGTTTTCGTAAGTTAATTCGATAGCTTATTTGTCATATTTTCTGCATAATAAAAAAAGATAAAAAATTAGGGAAGGTAATCAGAAGGGAGAAGAATGAGATGCAAAAAAAAGAAGTAGTTAAGTTTCCGATAAAAGATTTCTGTAGCTACTTTACTGTTGCTGTCGTATGTGTTGGACTTTTTGACATAATTACAAATTTAATTGTTAAATAATATAGATGAAAAAACAAGAAGAAGATTCCTTCTTGTTTTTTATTGCCCTTAATCTGAAGCGGCGTATTAAAATAGATGTAAGAGGTGATAGGATGAAGTGGATTGATAGTCATATACATTTGGACCAATATAAGAATAAAGAGCAAATGAAACTAATTGATGATGTAAAAAGAAGTACTGAGATTGATGGACTGATTGCGGTATCAATGAACTATCATTCTTGTCAACAAACATTATCTTTAGCAAGACAACATCCATTTGTACATCCGGCACTTGGTTTTCATCCAGAACAGCCGATTAACCAAAAAGAATGTGAACAAATTTATAAGTTAATTGAGGCAAATGTAGGACGGCTTGTTGCCATAGGTGAGATCGGTCTGCCCTATTATTTAAGGCAAGAAAAGAAAGATATCGTATTAGACCCTTATATAAAAGTATTAGAGAGATTTATAATACTTGCAAAAAGGTTCAATTTACCGATTGTTTTACATGCAGTTTATGAAGACGCTGATATTGTATGTGATTTACTGGAACAGTATGAGATATCACGTGCGCATTTTCATTGGTTTAAGGGGAGTAAAGAAACGATGGAGCGGATGATTCAAAATGGCTACTTTATTTCAATTACGCCAGATGTTATGAAGAAGGAGAAAATTAGAAAAATCGTTTCGTTTTATCCGCTAGAATATATGATGGTGGAAACAGATGGACCATGGAAATTTCAAGAAAATATTATGACGCATCCGGGTATGATTGAGGGTGTGTTAAAAGAAATTAGCTTGATAAAAAATATTTCTATAGAGAAGGTTGCAGAGCAAATATATCAAAATACGTTTCGGTTTTATGGGGGGAAATGTCTTTAGTTTTTGACTTTTCATGTAGGTAGTCTCCTATTCTTTGTGTAGAATTCATTTTACAATTATATACAAAAAAGGTAGAAACCATTTAAAATGGATATTGGTAAAAATTACACACATAAGAAGTGGGATAGGGATGTTACATTTTTTATAATATTTTACTATTGATTTTCAGAAAATCAGTCTAAAGCACGATGTTAAGATAGAGCTTCGTTTGATATCATTTAAGAGTAACAGGGTGATAGATTGCAGGTAATTGTAAGGAAGGGCTGAAAGGGGACAAATTTCAGCGGAGAAAGAGGTAGAGGTAGTGAAAAAATTCTTTGTAGGATTTTTAGTTGTTCTTGGAATGTATTTGTATTTCCAAGGAGAGTCTGAAGGAATGGAAAGATTGACGAATCAAACAAGTTATGTTGACTCAGAGGAAGCAAAACAGATGAAACAAATTATTACTGAAGAAGCAAAGAAAGTAAATCTTCCAGAATGGATACCTCTTACAATTGCCGAGCATGAAAGTCGTTTGAACCCACGAAGTGTTGGAGACAATGGCACTTCTTTTGGATTGTTTCAGTTACACCGAGGTGGGGGACTTGCTCCTGATCACTTAACGGACGAGCAATTGAAGGACCCGCGGACAAATGCCCAGATTGCGATGCCTCATTTAATGAAAGGGTATAAAAGAGGTGTGCAAAAAGGTTTAACAGATTTAGCGTTACTAAAATATATAGCAAATACATCTGGTTGGCCAGGTAATTTAGGGCCTGAGTGGACGGATCAAAATATGAAGTATAACGTTGGGCTAGAGAACGTGTACTATCGAAATAAAGGAACAATGAAAGAGTAGATGCTAAGCACCTACTCTATTTTTTTATAAAAAAAGTTCCATTTCATTTTCTTTATAAGTAAATCCCATCTTTTTATATAGCAACTCACCATCTTTGGAAGAATGAAGCCATATTCGTTTTACGCCGTTTTCTTCACATTCCTCTATGCAGTGTTCGAGTAGTTTTTCTGCTAAACCATTTCCACGGTATTCTGGGAGTGTATACATATTTAAAATGTAAGCTTCTTTTCTAACAATATAATTCATTTGGTTTCATCTCTCATAATGAAACTGTAAAATAATTTGCCAGCTGCTGTTTTACATCTTCTAACTTTGTAGAAACTTGAGGGATTTTATATCCAACATATAATGGTGAAACAACGAAACGTGGAACAACCTTACAAATCATTTTACCCTCAAAATGATAGAAGAATAAATTATAGCTGCTACACCCTTTATGGAAATCTGTTAATATGTAACGCACAGTTTGTTGAATATAATGTGCCATTATATCAATGGATTTTATATCCTCAATGACAATATTAAATTCAGTAAAACCGATAATTGGACGTGTAGAAATATTAAGTTCAATTTGCTCATCTTTTTGTACGATTACGCCTTGAAGGTGTTCAGGTGTTACATTTTCTCGGTAGTCTACATATTTCATTCCAATAATTTGCATATGTGCATGATGCAAACTTCCGCCTGAAAATGGACCATGATTTTTATATAAAATAACAGAAGTAAATTCGTTGCTCTTTTCTAAAGCTAACCAATGCTTTATAGAAAAATGCAGTAGCTTTTGCATATGTTCAGGTGCGTAGGTTGCAATATGATCATGACAATTATCTGTTTCTATAAGAACAGTTTGAAACGTATCTTTCAATGTTGGAAATTTATTTTTCAACCAGATAATAGAGTCTTCCGTTTCTAAAATGTCAGTGAGGTTTTCCGTATCGCAAAAAGGACAAGCTGTATTTTTATTACGGATGCTCTCTGGTTTTTGCTTGCCAATATCATTTAAAAAATAAAGTTGTTGTGTATCCATTCGTATATACCCCTTTAAAAATATATGTGAAATTCCCGTCTACTATATTCGTGAAAGGGAAAGGGAAATCCTGTATAGTGGAAAAGGAGGAAATGGTAAAAGAAGGAGTTAGAAGATGGAAGAACAGAAAAATGTATCATTTCGTGATATATGGCGGACTGCTAATCCACCAAAAAAATATTTCCGAGTAGAACGACATTTGTTATTGCACATCGTTTATCAACGGTAGTACAAGCAGATACCATTTTTGTAATAGAGAATGGCAGTATTATAGAAATTGGTATACACGATGAATTAATGAAGCATCATACATATTATAAAAAGATTGTAGAACAACAATTTTTAATAGAAAAAACAAAAGACAAGATATCCTAATTGTACTTGGGTATCTTGTCTTTTATTTTTTTTGTAATAATGTGTATGGATAATATAGAGTATTTTCATTTTGTTTCTTTTTTCTATTTTTCAGTGCATGTAAGGCAAAGAATGTACCTACAATTGCAAAGATGGCTTTCTTCATATTCATTTTCCCCTTTTTATTGTTCATTTAATTCTTGGCTAACTGCTTTTGCATCAATTAAAGCGTGGAGAATCATTTTTACCATGTTCATCATTTTTATTCCTCCTTTTATAGTCGGTTTAGTTCTTTTACAACTGCTTGTCCGTTTACTAACACCTCGAAGACTGCTTTTACGATTTCTTTCATCAGGACTGTTTCCTCTTTTTGTTTACCTCTTGCTTACATCTTTATTGTATAAGGAGGCACGATTTCGTACTATTGCTTTCCATTACGTGAACATAACAGTTGTGTAAGATTGGATGTAATTTGTTGAAATGTTTAGTCTATATTCATTATTTTCAGAAAAATGACTATTCAAACATCAAATGGGGAAGTATAATAAAGAAGTAAGTATTAAATTCCGTACGAAAGGAGTGAATGAGATGAAACGTTCTTTAGCTGCACGCGCAAAATTTTTAGATTTTATCTATTTTTGTCGTGCGATTTTTCATGATGTGATTGCTAACGGGATACGTATGCCCTTTTTTAGCAATTGCATAGCAGTTATTGAACGATAGAAATCTCTTCACCCATTTTATAAAACGTGTGAAAAGGGAGCTATTTGGCTTCCTTTTTCTATGCCAAAAACCATGGGGAAAGTTTCTTTCCCTATGGTTTTTTACGTTGAAAGGAGTACGGAAAATGACAATTTGTAGTGTAAACAATGTAACGAAATCTTTTGGTGGAAACATCATATTTGAAAATATATCGCTTGAAATACAAAGTGGTGAACGCATTGGATTAGTTGGCAGAAACGGTAGCGGGAAAACCACAATTTTTCAGCTATTAACAGGAATAGAGAATGTAGATGCTGGAGTAATTCATATGAAAAAAGGGACACGTGTTGGTCATGTAGCACAAATTCCGAAGTTTGCTGGTGAAACAAATGTATATGATGTATTGAGCGCTGCCTTTGTAAAAGAGAAAGAATTAGAAAGAAACATGCGAAATTTAGAGAAAAGTATGGCGGAGGAACACGATCCAACTAGTTTAGAGAGGTTAATGGAGAAGTATGGCGCAGTGCAAGAACAATTTTCGTTTTTAGGTGGTTATGAAATAGAAGCGAACATCATGAAAGTAGCAAATGGTTTACAAATAACGGAGCTATTTTCTCGAATTTTTGCTGAACTGAGTGGCGGGGAGCAGACGAAAGTAAGTCTTGCTTATATGCTGCTCAAGAAACCAGATTTACTACTGTTAGATGAACCGACGAACCATTTAGATTTATTTGCAGTAGAATGGCTCGAACAATTTTTGAAAGAGTATACAGGAACAGTTGTTGTGATCTCACATGATCGTTATTTTCTTGATGAAGTCGTTACGAAAATTTTTGACTTGGAAGACGGAGAAATTCATGTATATCATACGAACTACTCGCAGTTTGTGAAAGAAAAGGAAGAAAGGTTACTGCAAGAGTTCCAATCTTATCAAGAACAACAAAAGAAGATAAAGAAAATGAAGGAAGCAATTAAACGTTTAAGAGAATGGGCGAATCAAGCGAATCCTCCGAATGAAGGACTGCATAAACGTGCTAGAAATATGGAACGCGCGTTAGAACGGATGGAAAAATTAAAGAAGCCAATTTTAGAAAGAAAACAAATGGGGCTTCAGTTTGAAGGACAAGAGAGAAGCGGAAAAGATGTTGTTGTAATGAAGGAAGTTGGCAAAAATTTTGCTGAGCGTATTTTATTTGAGGGAGCAAATTTACATGTGCGTTTTCAAGAGCGTGCAGCTATTGTTGGACGTAACGGTACAGGAAAAACAACATTATTAAAATTGCTATTAGAAGAAATGAAACCAGATGCTGGGGAGATCAGAATCGGTAATAGTGTGAAAATCGGTTATTTATCGCAGCATGCATATGAGAATGTAAAATATGATGTATTAGAAGCATTCCGGGAGCATGTAGCTGTAACTGAAGGAGAAGCTCGCCATATATTAGCTCGTTTTTTATTTTATGGTCCAGCCGTTTTTAAAAAGGTCAATCAGCTTAGCGGTGGTGAACGAATGAGATTACGTTTGGCACAGCTTATGTATCAAGATATAAATTTCCTTGTGTTAGATGAGCCCACAAACCATCTTGATATCGAATCAAGGGAAGTGCTGGAAGAAGCTCTCGAACAATATAATGGAACCATTCTTGCTGTTTCACACGACCGTTACTTTTTAAATAAATTGTTTGAAAAAACATATTGGATCGATGAACATACATTGTTTGAATTTGCGGGGAACTATGCATGGGCACGTCAGAAATGGGCAGAGAGAATAGAGAAAGAAGAAGTGAAACAACAAGAGGTTCCAAAAATTAAAGTAATGAATGTAAAAAAGAAGGAATCTATTGGTATAGAAGAAATTGAAGATAAGCTTATGTATATAGAAGAAGATATATATGCGCTGGATTGCACAATGGAAGAAACAAGCAATGTTGAAAAGTTAGAACGGTTATATAAAGAAAAAACAGAAAAAGAACGATTACGGGCGGAATTATATAATCGATTAGATAGTATGATGGAATAGATGAAAGAAAAACAAGTCATCCTCTTAGGAGATGTGGGGGTGACTTGTTTTTCTATTAATATCCGTTAACTCGAGATGGAAATGGTATAATTTTCTTTATGTTATATTGTGAAAACGATTTTTTACATGTTGGTATGATTTAAAACAATAGTTCAAAAACGCGAGGAGAATTTTATGTTAAGGTATGCACGTCTCATTACGATTGTTATGATTTGCATGGTATATATAAATCATGTTTCACGTGAAACAGTAGAGTTACAAATATTTGTTGGTATTGCATGTTTAATGTACGTTATAAATCATGTTTTACTTATACAACCACATCAAGGGAGAAGGCGTGAATTTTATGTATTCCTCTCAAATGGAGTAGTTACAGTACTACTAGGCTTTTTATTTCCCGAGACATGTTTGTATTTAATTATATTTGGGATTGATGCGGTAGGAGTATTTATTCATACGTGGCGAAAAGCAGTTGTATATTTTTTTGTGAGTTTTTTCTTTGTATGTTGGTCTGCTATTTTACTATATACGTATCAATATACTGGAAAGATAGAAGTTGATAGTAATGCTATTAATTTTATGTTCGTTGTCTTCAGTGCTTTATCCGGGAACTTAATTAAAAAACTGACAGTAGCCCGCCAAACTGTCGACGATCAATATGAAAAATTGACGTTATCACATATAGCTCTAAAAGAAGCGCATGAACAATTACAGCTTTATGCGAAAGAAGTAGAAGAACTAACTACAGTTCGGGAGAGGAACGATATTGCCCGAGAAATTCATGACACAGTTGGTCATAATATGACGGCTTTACTTGTTCAATTGCAGCTTGCAGAGGCTTTATGGAAGCAAAAGTCAGATGCTACAGAAGAAGTTTTACATACATGCCATGAATTAGCTAGAAAATCCCTTCAAGAGGTAAGAGCTTCAGTCCGTGCGTTGAAGGAAGAAAGAGATCTAGGGAACATAATAGAAAATATGAAAGGAATGTTAAATGAATTTTCAAAGGTAACCAAAGTACAAGTAACCTTTCATTTACAGGGAGATCCAATTATAATCCCATTGTCATTACAACCTACTTTGTTGCGTATTATGCAAGAGTCATTAACAAATGCACAACGCCATGGAAAAGCTAGTTTATGTAAAGTTAGCTTATTGTGTTTAGATGAAAAAGTTATGCTATTGATTACGGATAATGGTGTTGGCGTAAATGAAGTGAGTCCTGGTTTTGGTTTAATAAATATGAAAGAACGTGTAGAAGAACATGGTGGAATCATTCGATTTGAAAGTGAAAAAGAGAAGGGTTTTCGATTACAGATTGAGTTTCCACTTAAGGAAAAGACGTGGGTAATAGGAGGAACGAAATGATTCGTATTATGATCGTTGATGATCAGTCACTTATTCGTGATGGTTTAGCAATGCTATTAAATTTACGTTCAGAACTTGAAGTGGTGGGAACAGCAAATGATGGGGATGAAGTAGTTCGAATAGCAGAACAATTACAACCTGAAATTATTTTGATGGATATTCGAATGCCTCGTATAAATGGCGTTGAAGGGACTCGCTTAATAAGGGAAAGGTTCCCTGATATGAAGGTTCTTATGCTGACGACATTTAATGATAGTGAACTCATTTTTGAAGCATTAGAGCAAGGAGCGAGCGGTTACTTATTAAAAGATATGGAGACAGATGCAATTGTTCAGGCAATATTAACGGTCCATGCAGGGGGAGCGGTATTGCCACAAGATATAACAGCGCAAATTGTGAAGGAACTAAAAAGAACAAAAGTAGTGGAAATATCAGAGCAAAATCAGCCAAAGCAAGTGGAACAATTAACAGAGCGTGAAATAGATGTATTAAGAGAAATAGGCCTTGGATTAAATAATAAAGAAATTGCTGAGAAATTGTTTATTACAGAGGGAACCGTAAAAAATCATGTTTCTAACTTAATCAGTAAGCTGGAGCTGAGGGATCGGACACAAGCAGCTATATATGCAGTAAGATACGGTATTACAACATACACATGACTTTTGGCATAGAGAAAAATAAAAAAGCAGCAAATTATGCTGCTTTTTTATTTTGCATTTCTATCTTAAGGGTGATGGAAGAAAGAGGATGTTTTTTTACAATGAAATTGTAGATTAATGCAAAGGGGCTGAATCGGCATGTTAGTCGTAGATCATATTACAAAGTCGTTTGGAAAGAAGGAAGTTGTAAAGAATGTATCTTTTGAAGTTAAGAAAGGAGAAACATTTGGTTTGCTTGGTCCAAACGGTGCAGGAAAGTCGACGACGATATCAATGATTTGTGGGCTTATTCCATATGATGGCGGTGATATAAAAGTTGGGGGGAAATCTGTAAAAGAATATCCATTAGATGCGAAAAGGAAGATCGGTATTGTCCCGCAAGATATTGCTTTATATCCTACGCTATCTGCGAAAGAAAATTTAATCTTTTGGGGGAAAATGTATGGTTTAAGTGGAGCTATTGCAAAGAAACGAGCAGATGAGGTATTAGCATATGTTGGTTTACAGGATCGCGCAAAGGACAAAATTGAAACATTTTCAGGTGGAATGAAACGCCGAATTAACATTGGTGCGGCACTTATGCATGAACCAGAGTTATTAATTATGGATGAGCCGACAGTCGGGATTGATCCACAATCACGGAATCATATTTTAGAGACGGTAAAAGGATTAAATGAGAAAGGTATGACGGTCATTTATACGAGCCATTACATGGAAGAAGTGGAGTATTTATGTGAACGAATTGCAATTGTTGATTATGGAAAGGTAATTGCACTAGGAACGAAAACGGAGTTATGTAATCGTCTTGCTGATGGCTTTATGGTGAAGTTACAACTGAATCGTTATAGCCAGGAGTTACTGCAGAAAGTAAAAGAAATTCCCACTGTAGAACGGATTATCATTGATGAGGATACGAATACACTCGATATTGGACTGAAGACTGGAGAAGCTGTCGGTACGGTTGTCTCGATCGTAGTAGAAAATCATGTGCAAATTTTAAAGCTTGAAGTACAAGAGCCAAATTTAGAAGCTCTCTTTTTACAGCTAACAGGGCGTTCACTTCGTGATTAAGGAGGTTAGGAACTCATGAAAAGTTTTATTATTGCATGGAAAGATTTAAAAATTCGTTTAATAGATCGGCGTGGATTTATGATGATGTTACTTATGCCACTTCTATTAACGACTATTTTAGGATCAGCACTAAGTAACATATTAGATAGTGGTGGATTACCTAAAACGGTGATTGGTTATTATCAAGAAGGAACAGATGAGTTTGCAAATATATTTCAAAAAGATGTATTGCATTCAAAAGAGATTAAGGATGATGTGAAGATAGAGGTCGTAGCTTCACAAAAAGAGCTGGAGGATCTGCTAAGAAAACAGAAAATTGATGTTGGAATGATTATCCCAAACGAGTGGAGTGAACATATAAAGGGTGGAAAATTAAAAGAACCCAAATTGATTACTGATCCATCAAAAGATATACAAGCAAAAATAGCTGAATCGCTTATTCGTTCCTTCTCAGAGCGTGTGCAAACAGTTGCCATTTCTACTAAGACTGTCGCAACAGATTTAGCAAAGGCACAGCCAGGAAATATAGAACAGGTTGCAAAAGAGGTAAGTGCTAATTTACAAGCAGTGGCGGCTTCGAATACGGATGGAATTGAAAAAGGAACAATCGGCAAAAAAACAGTGGCTGCGATGCAATATTATGCTGCAGCAATGTTAGTGATGTTTTTACTATATAACATAACAGTAGGAGCAAAATCTATTATAACAGAGCAACGAACTGAAACATTAGCAAGATTATCAAGTACACCGACAAGCTCTTTTGCCATATTATTAGGTAAATTTTTAGGTACATTACTATTTGCTTGTATTCAATTTGGAGTATTTGTAGTTGCTACTTATTACGCATTTCATGTGAATTGGGGTGAAGATGTTTCACAAATTGTAGTAGTAGGAATTGCTTATGCAATTTGTGTTTCTGGCTTATCTATGCTCATCGCAGCATTTATTCGTGAAGAAAAAACAGCGGATTTAATGGGTGGCATTGGAATTCAGTTGTTAGCTATATTAGGCGGATCTATGTTACCAATCTATGCATTTCCGGATACTCTTCAAACAATTGCTAACATCGCTCCGAATAAATGGGCACTTACAAGTTTTTTAAACATTATGTCGGGTACATCATGGTATGCGTTACTTCCAGTTATATTAAGTTTATCTAGTGCGGGTATTGCTTCCGTTATCATCGGAACCTTCCGTTTGCGTACGAGATAGGAGGAGAAATCATGAAGAAAGTTTGGGCGCTTTGCTGGTTAGAGTTAAAACAAATTTTAATTAAGCCACAAAGCTATACACTCATGTTCGGAATGCCGATTATTTTCACACTCATTTTTGGCGGACTTTTAGGTGGAAGTGGAAACGAGAAAGTAAATATTAGTTTAGTAGACCAAGATGGATCTACATTATCCAACTCCTATTATGAGGAAATAAAGAAAAGTGATTTAATTTCTATAGAAAAGGTAACGTATGAGGAAGCGAAACAAAAAATCGAAAATAAGAAGTCCTCAGGTATTGTGACAATTCCAAAAGAATTTCAAAAGAGTATGACGGACGGGAAGATAGAGAAGGTTAAATTCCAATCAAGTGCTGATTTCACGGGAGGAGCCTCTGTAGAACAAGTATTACAAAGTGCAATGAAAAAGATGGAAATAGAAGTAGCGGCAGCAAAGGATTCAGAGAAAAAAGGAGGAATGTCCTGGGAAAAGCTGTATGAAACGATTCATACAAAGGTAGAACCAGTTTCACTTCAAAAGGAATCCATTGTACCTGGGGAGAAAAAGCTGAATAACGTAACAGGGCGAGCAGCAGGGTTTTCTATTCTTTTTGTAATGATTGTGATGCTAAGTGCGACAGGAACAATTTTAAAATCAAGACAACTTGGCGTTTGGTATCGTTTATTAGGAACGCCTGTTTCAAAGGCTCAAATACTTGGGGGATATATACTTTCCTTCTTTTTAATTGGATGGATTCAATTTGGAACTTTAATGGTATTAACGAATGTTTTGTTCGATGTACAGTGGGGAAATCTACTAGGGATAATCATACTTGTTTCAGTGTTATTGTTAGCGGTCATTGGTTTAGCACTATTATTAGCAAGTATTGTGAAAACAACGGAGCAGCAGTCAGCTTTAGGTAATATCGTTGTTATTTCAACTTGCATGATTAGTGGGCTGTATTGGCCAATTGAAATAGAACCAGAATGGATGCAAACCGCAGCGAACTTTGTTCCTCAAACTTGGGCAATGCGTGGGTTTACCGAATTGATTGCAAGAGGAGGGACATTGGCAGATATAGCAGGATATATTGGTATACTTATGTTATTTGCTGGTGTATTCTTTATAATCGGTTTAACAAGAATACGTTATGATTGAAAAAAGAAAGCAGAGTCTACAGCTTCGCCCGCTGAACTCTGCTTTCTTTTTGTGTATCGTCTTCCCCTATAGAAATAGCAATCGCAATTCCAAGCATAAAGAGAAATGCTAAAAAGAGGACGAACCTTGGGAAGAACGGAAATAGTAGTAATGCCCCGACGATCATGAGTGTTAATGCAACATAGTGCAGAACATATTGGAATAGTTTGTCCATATTTTCGCCCCCCTTTTTGGTAGTTTGTTAGCATTCTATGCTCGTCCACTGAATAATAGAATTATTTTTTTAATCGTTTCTTCATAGTAAAAATAATAGTAAAGTTGTGTCTGCACATAATGCGAGAATACAAGGATTACAGGAAGGTAATTATAATGGAATATTGTTAAGTCTACCTAAATTAAAAATCCAGCAATAGCTTTTATAAAAATCTTGAAATATTTAAATAGAAAGAATTGACAAAATATAACGAACAATATAAGCTAATAACCATAAAGTCTAGCGGAAAGGTCGGAATAAAATTATTACCCCTCTAAACATCTATTTTTTTGTATTTAAAACTGACTTTTCCGATGGGTTATAAAATGTTGCTGTGGGAGGCATATATAAGGCAAGCAGTTCATAAGGTGTAATTATTAAAAAAAGTTAGGGTGGGGACAATGAAGAAAAAGACAAAAAAATGGGCTGGTGTGTTTTCTGTTTTACTGAGTAGTTCGCTTGTGTTATCAGCTTGTGGGGGACAAGAGGATAAGGCTTCGACAGAGCCGGCGAAACAGCAGGATGTGAAAGATTTAAAAATAGAGAAGGTTGCAGCGACAGATAAATCAAAAAATCCTGAGAAAGCGAAGCAGAGAAAAGATACACTTATTTTAGGGATTTCAAAACCTGGTGGTGTGTTCTTACCTTATTTCCAAGAGAATGGTTGGGACGGTAACGTAACATCAGTTATATTTGCGTCTCTTGTATCAACAGATAAGCAAGGGAAACCAGTTCCAGAGCTTGCAGAGAAATGGGATGTATCTTCTGATCAATTGAAGTATACGTTTCACTTACGAAAAGATTTAAAATTTAGTGATGGTTCACCGTTAACAGCAGATGATGTAGCATTTACATTAACATTGCTACATGATAAGGCTTATGAGGGTGGTACAGATATTTTACAATATGCAATTAAAGGTGGAAAAGATTATAAAGAAGGAAAAGTTACATCGATTGAAGGGATTAAAGTTGTTAATCCGCAAACAATTGAAATTACGACGGAAAAAGTAAACTCACAAGCGTTAGTAAACTTGGGAGGACCTGTCTTATCTAAGGCTTATTATGGAAAAGATTATAAGCAAAATACTAGCTTAAACTATTTAAAAGATTTATATGGTAAACCAATGGCAGCAGGGCCTTATAAATTTGAAAAGTATGTCCCAGGTCAAGAAGTAAGATTTGTAGCAAATGAACATTATTATGCTGGTAAGCCAAAAGTTAAAAACTTTATTTATAAAATTACAACACCTGACACGAATTTCCAGTTATTCCAAACAGGAGAAACGGACTATGATGGGTTTGCTGCGAATAATGACAATATTGAACAATTAAAGAGCTTAGGCTTTGCTAATTTCAATATTGAAACAGTGAGCTCATACTCATTCGTTTACTTTAATAATAAGAAGCCATACTTAAAAGATAAAAAAGTACGGCAAGCGCTTATTTACGGATTAGATCGTAAAAAATATGTAGATACATACTTCCAAGGAAATGCTTCTGTTGCGAATATACCGATTTCACCAACATCATGGGCATATGATGATAAGGGTATAAATCAATACGAATACAATGTAGAGAAAGCAAAAAAATTGTTAGATGAAGCTGGTTGGAAAGTTGGATCTGATGGTATTCGTGAAAAAGACGGGCAGAAATTAAAGTTGAGTTATTATGCGGCAAGTGGAAGAAAGCAAGAAGAGGTGTTTATACCAATTGCGAAAGAGAATTATAAGGCGTTAGGTGTGGAATTTAATCCAGAAATCATGGACTTTAATACACTTGTTTCGAAAGTTGGAAAGTTTGATTATGATTTAGCAGCTGTTGCAACATCGATCATTTCTGATCCGAGTGAACCTGTAGGTGAGTTTGAATCTACGCATCCAGATAATTCAGCGGGTTATAGTAACCCAAAAGTGGATGAATTAATTAAAAAAGGTATTGAAACAGTTGATATTGAAAAAAGAAAACCTATTTATAAAGAATTATATAAAGAATTAAGCGATGATCCCCCTGTCATTTTATTAAATTACCGTAAAAGTATTTCAGCACACAATGCACGTGTAAAAGGAATTAATCCAGAAAAATACGATAGCATTAGTTCAAACTTACCTGTTTTATCTATTGAACAATAGAGATAAGTAATTAATGAATAGAAGACGTTTTTTCATACAGTTGTTAGTTCTTGCTGTTTTGAAAAAATGTTCTTCTATTTTTAAGTAACTATGATTGGGGAGACAAAAGGTGAAAACATATCTCATTCGTAGGTTTCTACAAATGATTCCTACTTTGTTTGGTACATCTATTATTATTTTTTTCTTATTTGCTCTTCTGCCGGGAGATTATGTTGATTCGAATCCAAAGTTAACGCCAGAACGTGCACAGGAATTAAGAGAATTGTATGGATTAAATAAACCTATTATAGAAAGATACTTTCATTGGCTAGGTAATGCGCTACATGGTGATTTTGGTTTCTCGCTGCAATACCAAGAGCCTGTTACATCATTACTTAATAAATTTATTTGGAATACCTTTATTGTTGCTGTTGCAGCTTTATTTTTTACTTGGATCATTGCACTTATTGTGGGTGTTATTTCAGCAACAAAGCAACATTCATGGTTTGACGCACTTGTAACAATCGGTGTTTTTGCAGCGATGTCATTCCCATCATTCTTTATCGGTCTATTTTTAATTAAAGTATTTGCTGTTGATCTTCATTTATTACCGATTGGTGGGATGATTGATATAGGAAGTAATTCGACGGGTTTTACGTACATATTGGAAGTACTAAGGCACATGATTTTACCGGTATTTATTTTAACACTCCTTGGTGTCGGCTCATTGACTCGTTATTTTAGAACGAGCATGCTTGAGGTCGTAAGACAGGATTATATCCGTACTGCACGTGCAAAAGGATTGAAAGAAAAAGCCGTTATTTATAAACATGCACTAAAAAATGCGATTTTACCAGCAATCACATTACTTGCGTTTGAATTGCCGGGATTGTTCTCTGGTGCAATTATTATTGAACAAATTTTCAACTGGCCAGGAATTGGGACCATTCAATTAGAAGCGTTAAGTTTTCGGGATTATACGGTATTAATGGCATTTACAATGTTTCTCTCTTGCCTAACAATTATCGCAAACTTTTTAGCAGACATCGTTTATGCGATTGTCGATCCGCGTATTCGATTAAAGTAAGGAGGGAGAAAGATGGAGACTATTGTAACGGTAAAGAAGAAAGAAAAGAGAAAAGGAAATTTGACTTCGCCATGGCGACAAGCATTTACTAGAATTAAGAAAAATAAATTAGCACTATTTGGATTTTATACTTTGATTTTTATGTTTGTATTTTGTTTTATTGGACCATTTTTTTCACCATATGTTTCTGGAACAATTCAAGTAACACAAATTAATAAACCACCAAACTTTTCACATTGGCTTGGCACAGATCAATTGGGAAGAGATATTTTAACGAGATTAA
Organism: Bacillus sp. 95MFCvi2.1; assembly: GCF_000374965.1. Lineage (NCBI taxonomy): Bacteria > Bacillati > Bacillota > Bacilli > Caryophanales > Bacillaceae > Bacillus > Bacillus sp. 95MFCvi2.1. The sequence goes on from NZ_KB895699.1 coordinate 49,638, forward strand.
TGCAAGCTGGCCGGATTTCATTAACAATTGGTTTAGCTTCGATGCTACTATCCGTCATACTCGGTGCATTATTAGGAGCTATCTCTGGTTTTTATCGTGGTATTGTAGATCATATTATTATGCGTATTGCAGACGTGTTAATGTCTATTCCGGGATTACCATTACTTATCATTATGGGTGCTATCTTATCAGAATGGAAACTTCCATCTGAATATCGACTTTATGTTGTTATGATCATGTTAAGTTTGATTGGATGGCCGGGACTTGCACGTCTGGTACGAGGACAAATTTTAACACTTCGAGAACAATCATTTATGCAAGCTGCTGATGTATTAGGATTAAAGGATTACCGGAAGATTTTACATCATTTAATTCCGAATGTATTCCCTTTATTAATTGTTGTGGCAACGTTAGGTGTAGCGGGAGCTATTTTAAGTGAATCAGCATTAAGTTATTTAGGTCTTGGGGTTGTTCCACCTACGCCATCATGGGGAAATATGATTAGTGCAGCAAACTCATTAATTGATTTCCAAAAACGTCCATGGTTATGGATACCGCCTGGTTTTGCGATTTTTATAACAGTTGTATCAATTAACTTACTTGGTGATGCACTTCGTGATGCATTAGATCCAAAAATGAAGCGGTAGGTGAGGAATCATGAGTAAAGCAGTAATAGAACTAAAAGATTTACAAACACACTTTCATACGGAAGAAGGTACAGTAAAAGCTGTGAATCATGTTAGCTTTTCTGTACGAGAAGGTGAAACAGTTTGTGTAGTGGGAGAATCAGGTTGTGGGAAAAGTGTAACGGCTTTATCTATTATGGGACTTATTGCGGAATCTGGCGGCATTGTTGGTGGTGATATTCTTTATGAAGGCCAAAGTCTTTTGGGGATGAAAGAGAAAGAACTCCGAAGTTTAAGAGGAAATGATATCGCGATGATTTTTCAAGAACCAATGACATCTCTTAACCCAGTTTTTACTGTTGGAGAACAAATTGTTGAGACGTTAAGAGAGCATGAGCTCCTTAGTAAAAGTGAAGCATATAAAAAAGCTATTGAATTAATTCGTAAGGTTGGTATTGCACGTTCTGATGAAATTGTTCATTCGTATCCCCATGAGCTAAGCGGTGGGATGTTGCAACGGATCATGATTGCGATTGCACTGAGTTGTAACCCTAAATTACTAATTGCTGATGAGCCCACAACAGCACTAGATGTTACAATTCAGGCACAAATACTAGATTTATTAAGACAGGTAAAAGAAGAATTTAAAACATCTATTTTATTAATTACACATGATTTAGGTGTTGTAGCAGAAATGGCAGATTATGTTGTTGTAATGTATGGTGGCAAAGTCATTGAAGAAGCACCTGTACTGGAGCTATTCCAAAATCCTAAACACCCATATACAAAAGGATTATTAAAATCAAAGCCGGTAATGGGGAAACGAACAGATAAACTTTATTCGATTCCGGGGCAAGTTCCAAACTTAGTTGGTTTAGATGAATTTTGCTACTTTAGCGGTCGCTGTGAACGTTGCATGGATATATGTAAGAATGAGGCGCCAGGCCTTGGAGTGCATGAAGATCATCATAAAGTAGCTTGCTGGTTATATGAGGAGCGTGCAGAGCAATGAGTGAACCTTTATTAGAAGTGAAGAATTTAAAAACGCATTTTCCGATTAAGGGCGGCGTATTTGGTAGAACGATTGGGCATGTAAAAGCAGTAGACGGAGTAAGCTTTACGATTAATAAAGGTGAAGTGTTTGGTCTAGTAGGTGAATCTGGAAGTGGAAAAACGACAATTGGTAAAACTATTCTTCGTCTCGTTCAAAAAACAGAAGGTGAAGTGAAATTTAAAGGGCAAGATGTTCATACGTTATCGAAAGAGGAATTACGAAAGTATCGTCCTAATATGCAACTTGTATTCCAAGACCCGTTTAGTTCATTGAATCCACGGATGAGAATTGGAGAAGCACTTGGTGAACCAATGCTAGCACATGGCTTAGCTACGAAAGAGAATGTTCGTGAAAAAGTGTTAGAAGTATTAGAACTATGTGGTTTAGCACCATATCATATTGATCGTTATCCGCATGAGTTTTCGGGAGGACAACGCCAGCGTATTGTTATTGCAAGGGCGATGGTATTAAATCCAGAATTTATTGTTGCTGATGAACCTGTTGCAGCATTAGATGTATCTATTCAAGCGCAAATTATAAACTTGTTCAGTGAATTACAAGCGAAAAAAGGTTTATCCTATTTATTTATTTCACATGATTTAAGTGTTGTCGAACATTTATGTACAAAAATTGGAATTATGTATTTAGGGACAATTGTGGAAACAGCTCCCCGTGACAAGTTGTTTGCAAATCCGCTTCATCCATATACGAAAGCGCTGTTATCAGCTGTACCAATTCCTGATCCCACTGTTAAGCGAGAACGAATTATTTTGCAAGGTGATATTCCAAGTCCAGCGAATCCACCTTCAGGCTGCCGCTTTCATACACGTTGCCCGTTTGCAACGGATATTTGTAAGCAAGCTGTACCAGAATTTCGTGATGTTGGGGAAGGGCATCTCGTTGCTTGTCATCATGTGTAAAAGAAAAAGGGCTCTTTCAAATATGAAAGAGTCCTTTTTTATTTGCTTGAGGATGGTTGTTTTAGTACATACTGTTCAATTGCATGAGCAACACCATGCTCGTCATTTGTTAATGTAACAACATCACATAATTTCTTTACATCTTCTTCAGCATTCCCCATAGCAACAGATAGGCCAGCTACCTCTAGCATTGGTACATCGTTAAAGTTGTCTCCAATGGCAATCGTATCTTGAATTGGAATATTGAAATAAGACGCCATTTCTTGTAATCCATTTCCTTTATGACCATACTTGTCCATAATTTCTAAATTTGTCGGAGCTGATGCTGTAACCATAATTTCTTTATCTTCTTGTAAAGACTGTAGTAGTTGTGAGCGATGCTCTGCGTCAAACGTCAAAATAAAGAATTTCGAGATTTCTAACTCTGGATTATTTACGACATCTTCGATTTTTTGGAAATCAGTAATTAAGTTCGCTTTTTTTTGCTTCTCTGTAATTCGTTCCAGTTCTTCAATTGTGACATCAAGTGCATGCTTATTTTCTTCGAATGCATGCATTACTTTTTCATTCCAATTATAAGGAGAATAAACTCCTTTATTTGTGTACAACTTATATGGAAATCCTTCAGATTCTAGTAATTTAGCAAGCTTGTATACTTTAGCATTTTGTAAACAACGTGCGTTAATTACTTTTCCATCAACGTAAACAATTGCCCCATTGCTTGCTCCAACTGGAAGTGATAATTGATACTCTTCCAATAGTTTTAAAGCATCTTCTTTTGCACGACCAGAGCAAATCATTACAACATGACCGGCTGCTTTAGCATCACGAATAGCTTGTAAATTTTCCTTGGAGATTTCAAGATTAGATGATAGTAGTGTACCATCCATATCTAGTGCGATTAATTTCAAACTGACCACCTCTTTGTTTTTTATTATACATAGTTATCTTGAGGAAACATATAAACTTATCTTGGGCTTTATGGAAATGTTAATGAGACAAACTTTAAAATGATTCCGAAAGAGTATGATGAGGGAGCAAAATTGAAAAGGTGCTCGTTCTACTACGTTTTATTTCGATTTGTAACCCCAATGTTACATTAATGTTACAAGTGTGTATGTGTTGGAAACCGCTGTATAAAGGGGTTTATAAAAAAATATTAATAATATCGTAAAAAAAATGTAATAAATTTTATGTATTTATATTGCAGTATGAAAAAACTTATGTTACATTAATGTTACAAACGTTACACAAGTTAATTTAATGTAACGTTAAGATAAAAACTATGAATTAATCATTTCTTGGAAATTACATATAAATATCTATTAATAAGGAGAGAGCAAATATGAAAATCGAACAAGTATTACAAGTAACAAAAATGGACTTCTTAGGATCAGCAGGTGGAGCAGCAGTATTAACAGCATTGATCGTACTTCTTTCTAACGTTTTAGTATAATAGAAATTTTGTATAAGCAGTAGAACGGATCGTATCACATAAAAAGAAAGTTATAAGTTGAAGGGAGAATGGGAAACATGGAAAACAAACAAGTATTACAAGTAACAAAAATGGATTTCTTAGGATCAGCAGGTGGAGCAGCGGTACTAACAGCATTAATCGTACTTCTTTCTAACGTTTTAGTATAATAGAAACTTTGTGCAAGCAGTAGAACGGACAGTACCAAATAAAAATAAAATTATGAATTGAAGGGAGAATGGGAAGCATGGAAAACAAAGAAGTATTACAACTAACAAAAATGGACTTATTAGGATCAGCAGGAGCAGCAACAGTATTAACAGCATTAATCGTATTTCTTTCAAGTGTATTAGTATAATAGAAGTTTTGTACAAGTAATAGAGCAGAATGAAGATTGCAAAATAAAGCTGAAAGGAGAATGGGGAATATGGAAAACAAAGAAGTATTACAAGTAACAAAAATGGATTTATTAGTATCGGCGAGTGGAGCAGCAGTATTAACAGCGCTCATTGTATTCCTTACAAATGTATTAGTATAATGAATATAGAGAAACAGAATTACCTATATCTTATTAAGACAATTATCCTAAAAAAATAAAGGCCCTAACGTATTATAGATGTTTAATATGTTAGGGTCTTTTTGTTTTTGAGGTAATAAAGAGACATACTACCAGCTTTGATTATGTTGTTTTAAATAGAAAAAAGTCGAATTTTATATGGGAGAAAAAAAGAGGGATTTGACAGAAAAGATAGAAAACTTTAAAAGTCAGAAATTTGTTAGCTTGCTAACTAATTTTTTTATTGGTAGATGGAAGCGTTTTCGGATGGTTCTAAGTATGTAACATTCAATTTATTTACAGGGGGATGAGGAATTTATGAAACAAAAATCTATGGATACGTTAGCTGCACAAATGGAGGATTTCTTTCCGGTACGTGATGTCGATCATTTAGAATTTTATGTAGGAAATGCAAAGCAATCAAGTTATTACCTTGCAAGAGCGTTTGGATTTAAAATTGTTGCCTATTCGGGATTAGAAACAGGGAATCGTGAAAAAGTATCTTATGTTCTCGTGCAAAAAAACATGCGTTTTGTTGTGTCTGGGACTTTAAATAGTGATAGCCGTATTGCAGAATTTGTAAAGATCCATGGTGACGGAGTGAAAGACGTAGCTTTACTTGTTGATGATGTTGAGAAAGCATACTCAGAGGCTGTAAAACGAGGTGCGGTTGCGATTGCTCCACCTGAAGAGTTAACAGATGAACAAGGAACATTAAAAAAAGCAGTAATCGGTACGTATGGCGATACAATCCATACGCTAGTAGAGCGTAAAAATTATAAAGGAACATTTATGCCTGGTTATGAGAAGATTGATTTTGATATTCCGAGTGACGAATCAGGTTTAATTGCTGTAGACCATGTTGTTGGTAACGTTGAAAAAATGGAAGAGTGGGTTAGCTATTACGAAAACGTTATGGGCTTTAAACAAATGATTCATTTTGATGATGATGATATTAGCACGGAGTATTCCGCGCTAATGTCAAAAGTTATGACAAATGGAAGCCGTATTAAGTTTCCAATTAATGAACCGGCAGATGGAAAGCGAAAATCACAAATTCAAGAGTACTTAGAGTTTTATAACGGTGCAGGTGTACAGCATCTTGCATTGTTGACAAATGATATTGTGAAAACGGTTGAAGCGCTTCGTTCAAACGGAGTTGAATTTTTAGATACACCAGATACGTATTATGAAGAGTTAACAGCACGCGTTGGGAAAATCGATGAAGAAATTGATAAGCTAAAAGAGCTTAAGATTCTTGTGGATCGTGATGATGAAGGGTACTTGCTACAAATTTTCACAAAGCCAATTGTAGATCGCCCAACATTATTTATCGAAATTATTCAGCGTAAAGGCTCTCGGGGATTCGGAGAAGGAAACTTTAAAGCTCTATTCGAATCAATTGAAAGAGAGCAAGAACGACGCGGAAATCTATAAAAATTTACTTATCAGTGGGGGCTGTGTCTCCCACTGATTAAAGTTTCATTTTGTATAAATAGTGAGGAGGAAAATTGATGAAATTGATTACATTTCGTCTTCCTTCAGGAGAGATGCGAGCTGGTTGGCTGGAAGGTGACAAAGTAATTGATATGAATATGGCAAGTAATGGCACTCTTCCTTCATCTATGCTTGCTTTTTTAGAGAAAGCAGATGAGTATGTAGAAATAGCCCATGGTATTCGAAAACCAACAAGTGGCATGTACGCTTTGGAAGATGTGCAGCTTTGTGCAGCCATCCCAAACCCAGGTAGTATTCGTGACTTTTATGCATTTGAGCAACATGTCAAAACGGCTCGTGGACGTCGTGGATTAGATGTTGTTCCAGAGTGGTATGATATTCCGGTTTTTTATTTTACAAATCACCGTGCTGTCATCGGGCCAGAAGTTACAGTTTCTTGTCCAAAACAAACTCAAAAGCTTGACTATGAGTTAGAAATCGCTTGTGTTATTGGGAAAGAGGGAAGAAATATTTCGCGTGAACAAGCAGAAGAATATATTTTCGGTTATTGTATTATGAATGACTGGAGCGCAAGAGATTTGCAAGCTGAGGAAATGAAAGTAGGGCTTGGTCCGGCAAAAGGAAAGGACTTTGCTACTTCATTAGGAGCTTATCTTGTTACAAAAGAGGAGTTAGATGTTTATCGCACTGGTGAACGTTATAACTTAGAAATGACTGCCCATGTGAACGGGGAGCTTTTGTCTAAAGGGAATTTCCGAGATATTTACTATACGTTTGCAGAAATGATAGAACGTGCTTCGCAAGATGTTACGTTATATCCAGGAGATGTAATTGGTTCTGGCACGGTTGGCACTGGTTGTATTTTAGAACTTGGTACAGAAAAGTGGTTACAAGATGGTGACGTTGTAGAACTTACGATCACTGGACTAGGTACATTGCGTAACACAGTGAAAAAAGAAACGAAAGCGGGTGATGGGCATGTATTATCGTCACATGGGGGAGCTTCCTCATAAACGACATGTACAATTTCGTAAAGAAGATGGATCACTTTATCGTGAACAGGTGATGGGAACGAAAGGTTTCTCTGGTACACAATCTATTTTGTATCATCATTATATGCCAACTGAAGTAGGACATGCTGTGTTAGCGCATTCTTGTCAGTTACAGTATGAAGAAGATGTGGCGCTTGCTCATCGTCATTTTCGCACGAAAGAGAATAGAAAAACTGGAGATGCGCTAAGTGGGAGGAATTTTATATTAGGAAATGAAGATTTATTAATTGGTGTTGTTAATCCGACAGAAAAAATGGATTATTTTTATCGTAATGGTGATGGAGATGAAATGTTATTCGTTCATTATGGAACTGGGAAAATTGAGACAATGTTTGGAACGATTCATTACCGGAAAGGTGATTATGTAACGATTCCAATCGGAACAATTTACCGAGTTATTCCAGATGAAGGAGAGTCTAAGTTCCTTGTTGTAGAAGCGAATAGCCAAATTACAACACCGCGTCGTTATCGTAATGAGTATGGTCAATTATTAGAACATAGCCCTTTCTGTGAAAGAGACATTCGAGGGCCGGAAAAATTAGAGACATATGATGACAAAGGCGAGTTTGTTGTCATGACAAAGTCGAGAGGTTATATGCATAAACATGTTATGGGACATCATCCTTTAGATGTTGTCGGATGGGATGGATATTTATATCCTTGGGTCTTTAATGTAGAAGATTTTGAACCGATTACAGGCCGTATTCATCAGCCACCGCCAGTTCATCAAACTTTTGAAGGTCATAACTTTGTTATTTGTTCTTTTGTGCCGCGTTTATATGATTATCATCCGGAAGCAATTCCAGCACCGTATTATCATAGTAACGTAAATAGTGATGAAGTTCTTTATTATGTAGAAGGGAACTTTATGAGCAGAAAAGGTGTAGAAGAAGGTTCAATTACACTCCATCCGAGTGGTATTCCACATGGGCCGCATCCCGGGAAAACAGAAGCAAGCTTAGGGAAAAAAGAAACAATTGAATTAGCGGTTATGATCGATACGTTCCGTCCGCTCCGTATTGTGAAACAAGCGCATGAAACGGAAGATGAGAAGTATATGTATAGCTGGATTGAAGAAGGTTCATATACTAAATAAAGTGAAACTTCCACCAGGGGAGGCTCACTGCCCGTAAATAGCGAGATAAAAGAAAGAGGCATGCTCATAAAATGATTATGCCTCTTTCTTTGGTTGGAATCGACAATTTATAGAATATCAAAAATAATTATAAAAAGATATAGGGATATAGTTGTATGTATTGTTTGTATATTATTTATCTTTTTATGTCGAATTACGAATTTAATATGGTTAAAAACCCAAATAATGGAAATGGCTGTGTGTTGATTGCATTTTATTCTACTAGCTGATGAGATGTTTTTCTGCTTATTTCGACAAAAGTATTGACTAAAAAATATGTTATGAGTAAAATAAGAAATAATTAAAATTTTCAGAAAATTAAAATTTAGAGGTGCATGCTATGAAGCAAATTTTTCAAAAAAAGCCGATTGCAAAACTAATGCAAGAAAGTAAACAGAAAACATTAGCTAGAACATTGGGAGCATTGGATTTAACAATGCTTGGAATTGGGGCTATTGTCGGGACAGGTATTTTTGTTCTTACGGGTGTTGTGGCAGCGAAACATTCTGGACCAGCTATCATTTTATCATTTGCTATAGCTGCGTTAGCTTGTGCCTTTGCTGCATTCTGTTATGCAGAATTTGCATCTTCTGTTCCGGTTTCGGGAAGTGTTTACACGTATACGTACGCAACGATGGGAGAGGTATTTGCATTTTTAATTGGATGGGATTTAATGTTGGAATATTTATTAGCAACATCTGCGGTAGCCAATGGATGGTCTGCTTATTTCCAATCTTTGTTAAAAGGTTTTGGGATTCATATTCCGACCATTTTATCTTCTGCTCCTGGAACAGGAAAGGGTGGCCTTATCGATTTACCAGCTGTTATTATCATTTTAATTATGACTGCCCTTTTATCTAGAGGTGTACGTGAAAGTGCTCGCGTAAACAATATTATGGTTTTTATTAAGCTAGCAGTTGTATTACTCTTTATCTTTGCTGGTTTTAATTATGTAAAGCCGGAAAATTGGACGCCGTTCATGCCATTTGGTCTTGATGGTGTAATGGCTGGGGCTGCAACGGTATTCTTTGCATTCATTGGATTTGATGCTGTATCAACGGCAGCGGAGGAGGTAAAACGTCCGCAACGCGATTTACCAATTGGTATTATAGCATCATTACTTATTTGTACGATTCTTTATATCGTTGTTTCACTTATTTTGACAGGAATTGTACCTTATGGTCAGCTGAATATTTCTGATCCAGTAGCTTTCGCACTTCAGTTTATTGGACAAGATGGTTTAGCGGGTGTTATTTCGGTAGGAGCAATTACAGGGATTACAACTGTAATGTTAGTTATGATGTATGGGCAGGTTCGTGTTTCATATGCAATGAGTCGCGATGGGTTATTACCAAAGCGTCTTGCGAAAGTTCATCCGAAATTTAAAACACCGTTTTTAAATACATGGACGACAGGAATTATCGCAGCACTTATTTCGGGGCTTATCGACTTAAATGTATTAGCACACCTTGTAAATATGGGAACATTATCGGCATTTGCTCTTGTAGCAGTTGCGGTTATCGTAATGAGAAAAACACACCCAGATTTACCACGTGTTTTTAAAGTGCCACTTGTACCAGTTTTACCTGCATTAACGGTTATCTTTTGTGTATATTTAATGCTTCAATTATCAGGAACCGCATGGATGAGTTTCGGCATTTGGATGGTGATTGGTGTAGCATTTTACTTCTTATATAGTCGAAAGCATAGTGTTTTAAGTAATAAAAAAGATGAGGAGAATGCAGCGAATTTATAGGGAAAAGATCCGTTCTAAATAGAATAGAACGGATCTTTTATTTTGAAAATTTACATTTTTCTAAAAATAATATAAGATAAGGAGTGGTTGATTAAAGGGGTGTTGTAAATGAAAAAGACATGGCGTGAATTACAAGCAATGGACCGTAATGTGTGGATTCGTTTTATAGGAGAAACACTGAATGGAATTGCAATGATGATGTTAATGCCATTTTTTGCATTGTATTTAAAAGATAAAGTAGATTCTTTATTACAAGTAGGGATTATTATGGCGCTTTCTCCTATTGCGGCAAGCTTTGGTTCGCTTATAGGTGGCCGAATTGCTGATATATATGGTAGAAAACCTATTATGATATTTTCGATGGCAAGTAATGCATTGTTGATGCTCGGTTTTTTATTTATAGAAGGATTTATTCCTTATGCTATTTTGTCTATTTTTTTAGGGTTAAGTAATTCATTATTTCATCCAGCAGCATCGGCGATGGTAGCGGATGTCACAGCGCCTGAAAAGAGGACGGAGGCATACGGTTTATTGCGAATGGGGCATAATATTGGCGCGGCAATCGGACCGATTATGGGTGCTTCTGTAGTTGTACTTTCAAAAAACCTTGTATTTATTATTGCTTCCTCTACAATGCTGCTTTATGCACTTCTTGTGTTAATGCTTATTCAAGAAACGATGCCGAAAACTGCATTGAAAGAGAACGGGAATACGAAAAAGGAAGCAGAATCTGTTTGGAAAGTTGTTTTGAGAGATAAGGTACTTATGATTTATTTATTGGCTGGTATTATTATTTCCATGGGTTTCTCGCAAACAGAAGGCATGCTTCCCCTTCATTTTGATAATGAAATGAAAGAAATCTTTGGGAAAAATAACCCATATCCATATTTAATGGCTTTAAACGGCTTGTTAGTTGTCTTATTCCAATTCCAAATTTCAAAATGGGCAACAGATAAACCAGTTGGAAAGACGATGTTATATGGGGCATGGTTATTTGGAATCGGGCTGTTATTCATCGGTTGGCTTCCAAGGTGGTTTGGTGAATTTGGAACAGAGGGTACGGTTATTTTAATAACATTACTTGTTGTCTATGCGGTATATACGCTAGGTGAAATGATTATGTCTCCTGTACAAATGACATTTGTTGCAAATTTGGCACCAGAGCATTTACGTGGAACATATATGGGGGCGGCAAGTTTGCAGTGGATTACAGGGAATGCGTTCGGCCCGCTTCTTGGCGGACTACTACTTGATCGATCGCTTGGGCATGTATTGTTTACGATTTTAGGAGTGGGGTGTGTAATAGCCGGTCTTGTATATATTTCTTTAGATCACCTTGTAGAACAAAGACAAAAGGGAAATGTGGCGAAACAATCTTCTTAATCAATAGGTGGCATACACAAAAAACAGCATTTCTTCATATATATTAGATACATAACTAGATCAAGGGATGACACAGATTTGGTGCAAGAAAAGGATATGAATTTACAATAGCTGTTCGTAAAAATGCAATTGGTGAAACCGTTCTGCCATTTATCCCGCTATTTGCGGGCAGTAAGACCCCCGCCTCAAAATTCAGCAAAAGTAAAGAAGTTAGGTGGGGGGAATTGCCCGTAAAAGCCGGATTCGTACAACTAATAATCAGTGAGGGATGAAGAAAATCCCCACTGATTAAAGTTTCACTTTATGGAAGTTTCATTTTATCGCGCTATTCGAAGGCGGTAAGACTCCTATTGAGAAAAGTTTTACTTTATTTCAAATAGGAACTGCCTATTTTTATAAAAAGTGCTAAAATAGAAAAATGAAAACAATTGGTTAGGGTGATTTCATTGACGAAAATTAAATTAGGTTTATTATATGGTGGGAAATCAGCAGAGCATCAAGTTTCATTACAAACAGCTCTTGCTGCTATTAAAGCATTAAATCAAGAAAAATTCGAGATTCATCCAATTTATATTACAGAGCAAGGCCAATGGATGCGTGGTGAACGCATTGAAGGTGAAGTAACGAGCGTGCAAGCATTGCAAATGAATGGAGAGGAAAATGCAATTTCTCCAGTATCATTAAGTACAGAAATTATACCTTCTTCTTCTAAGCAAGAAGAGGCAATTGATGTTATTTTCCCGCTGTTACATGGACCGAATGGTGAAGATGGAACAGTACAAGGGTTATTAGAGTTAATGAATATTCCATACGTTGGTAACGGTGTATTAGCATCAGCTGCTGGTATGGATAAAGTTGTTATGAAAAATATCTTTGCTGAAGCTGGATTGAAACAAGCGAAGTATGCATCTTTCATTCGCAGTGTATGGGAGAAAAATTGCCAAGCAGCTTATGAAAAGGTAGAAGAAGTATTAGGCTACCCATGCTTTGTCAAACCAGCGAACCTTGGGTCAAGTGTTGGTATCAATAAATGTAAAGATCGTGAAGAATTAGAAAAAGCATTTGAAGAAGCGTTCCAATTTGACCGCAAAATTATCGTAGAAGAAAATATTGTAGGTCGTGAAGTGGAAGTTGGCGTTTTAGGTAATGATGAGCCAAAATGTTCTGTTATCGGTGAGATTGTACCGAAGAAAGAGTTTTATGATTATAAATCAAAATACATTGATGGCGATACGGCATTAATTATTCCAGCTGAAGTTACAGAAGAAGAGTCAAAGGCGATTCAAAGAGATGCAATTCGTGCATTCCAATCTTTAGATGGTGCTGGATTAACAAGAGCGGATTTCTTCTTAACGAAAGATGGGGAAGTATATATTAATGAAGTAAATACAATGCCAGGATTTACGCCATTTAGTATGTTCCCGCTGCTATGGCAACACACGGATTTGCCATATCCGAAGTTAATTGAAGAATTGATTCGTTTGGCAATTGAGCGTCACGAAGAAAAGCAAAAAATTAAATATACAATCTAACAAAAAAGGGGGAAGCACTATTCAAGAGAATAGTGTTTCTTCTATGTAAGGAGTGGTATGTATGATGAAACGAACGTTAAAACAAGTAGAGCAAATGGTAATGGGTGCAGGTTTAGCGGAAAAATACGTTAATGAAACTGTACAAGGTGTATCTATTGATACAAGAAAAATTACAACAGGAAACTTATACATTCCGATTCAGGGTGATCGCTTTGATGGTCATTCTTTTGTAGAAAAAGCAATTGAAAATGGCGCTGTAGCTACGCTTTGGAAAAAAAATGTGCAAAATCCTCCTGTGAATATACCAGTGATTTTTGTAGAAGATACATTAGAAGCGCTGCAAACATTAGCAAAAAGCTATCGTGATCAGTTAGATGTAAAAGTTATAGGTGTAACAGGAAGTAACGGTAAAACGTCTACGAAAGATATTGTGACAAGCCTCCTTGCAACCAAATTTAAGGTTCAAAAAACAGAGGGGAACTTTAATAACCATATCGGTTTGCCGCTTACTATTTTAAGCCTAGAAGAAAATACAGAAATGGCTGTATTGGAGATGGGAATGTCGAGTCGAGGTGAAATTGAATTTTTATCTAAGTTAGCTCGCCCGAACGCTGCAATCATTACAAATATTGGGGAAGCACATTTGATGGATTTAGGATCTCGCGATGCGATTGCTGAGGCGAAACTTGAAATTGTTACAGGATTACAGGATGGTGGAGTATTTGTATACAATGGTGATGAACCGCTTTTAACAAATCGTGTTCCGAGCATGAACCTAGCTGCGGAGACAATTACATTTGGTGATGCAAGGGCGAATAATTATTATCCAACATCTGTAACGTTGCAGGCGACAGGAACGTACTTTAAGATGAATCAGGATGAGAATATCGTGTTCTATCTTCCAGTTCTTGGGAAGCATAATGTGTATAATACACTTGCATCAATGGCGATTGCGAAATACTTCGGTGTAACGTGGGAAGAAATGAAGCAAGGTTTAGTAACACTTCAAATGACAGGTATGCGAATGGAAATTGTGAAAACAGAAAATGGGTTAACAATTATTAATGACGCATATAATGCAAGTCCAACAGCTATGGAAGCTGCCTTTCATTTAATGAATGGTTTAGACGGATTTTCTAAAAAAATTGTTGTTCTTGGTGATATGCTAGAGCTTGGAGACCAAGAGGTGCAATTTCATTATGAAGTTGGTAAGTTAATTGACCCTGCACGAATCTCCTATGTATTTACGTACGGTAGACTTGGGGCGCAAATTGCTGAAGGAGCAAAAATTAACTTCCCTAATGAACGTGTAAAAGTATATGACAATAAAGAAGAGCTTGTGAAAAATTTACAAGCAATCGTTGATGTGAAAGACGTTGTATTAGTGAAAGCATCTCGCGGAATGAAGTTGGAAGAAGTTATTACGATGTTGAAATAATTGGTGCGTGTAAATAGGGATGATAGATACAAAAATAGTGGAAACTGCTAATAAGCGCTTACAGTAAAAAATAAAAAAATAAAAGTGAAGAAAAAAGCTCTTTATATGAAATAAGGTAACAGTTGGGTTTGCTTTTTGCACATACAAAACTTATAATTGATAAAGTGTAATAACGTTTAGAAGTATTTTCGCGAAGAATATACGCCCGTTTATATACGTGAGCATTCAGGAAAAGGGCTTTTCCGCAAATTCGGAAAACGCCTTTTTTTAAATGATAAGTATAGGATAGAAAAGGAGAAGTAACATTGACAACATTTCGAGAATTAGGATTAAGTGATTCTTTACTGCAATCTGTTGAAAGTATGGGCTTTGAAGAGGCTACGCCAATTCAAGCTGAAACAATTCCACATGCATTGCAAGGTAAAGACATTATTGGGCAAGCACAAACAGGTACAGGGAAAACAGCAGCATTTGGATTACCACTATTAGATAAAGTGGATACACATAAAGAATCAGTTCAAGGTATTGTTATCGCGCCAACGCGTGAATTAGCAATCCAAGTTGGAGAAGAGCTTTACAAAATTGGTAAACATAAACGCGTTCGTATTTTACCAATCTATGGTGGCCAAGATATTAACCGCCAAATTCGTGCTCTAAAAAAACACCCACACATTATTGTTGGTACGCCGGGTCGTATTTTAGATCATATTAACCGTAAAACACTTCGTCTACAAAACGTAGAAACTGTTGTTCTTGACGAAGCAGATGAAATGTTAAACATGGGCTTCATTGAAGATATTGAAGCAATTTTAACAGATGTGCCAGAAACACATCAAACATTATTATTCTCAGCAACAATGCCAGACCCAATCCGTCGTATTGCTGAGCGTTTCATGACTGAGCCTCAACACATTAAAGTAAAAGCAAAAGAAGTAACAATGCCAAACATTCAGCAGTTCTATTTAGAAGTGCAAGAAAAGAAAAAGTTTGACGTGTTAACACGTTTATTAGATATTCAATCTCCAGAGCTTGCGATTGTATTTGGTCGCACAAAGCGTCGTGTGGATGAGTTATCAGAAGCTTTAAACTTACGCGGTTATGCAGCAGAAGGTATTCATGGTGATTTAACACAAGCGAAACGTATGTCTGTATTGCGTAAATTTAAAGAAGGTTCTATTGAAGTTCTTGTTGCAACAGACGTTGCGGCGCGTGGTCTTGATATTTCAGGTGTAACACACGTATATAACTTCGATATTCCACAAGATCCAGAATCATATGTTCACCGTATTGGTCGTACTGGCCGTGCTGGTAAAAAAGGTATTGCAATGCTATTTGTAACGCCACGTGAATCAGGACAATTAAAAAATATCGAACATACAACAAAACGTAAAATAGACCGTATGAATGCACCGACACTTGACGAAGCATTAGAAGGTCAACAACGTTTAATCGCAGAAAAACTTCAAAGCACAATTGAAAGTGATAACTTATCATACTACAAACGTATTGCAGAAGAAATGTTAGAAGAAAATGATTCTGTAACTGTTGTAGCAGCTGCTTTAAAAATGATGACAAAAGAGCCAGATACAACACCGATTGCTTTAACATCAGAGCCACCAGTTGTTTCAAGAGGTTCTAAAAAGCGCGGTGGTAACGGAAATGGATACCGTGATGGTAACCGTAACCGTAGTCGCGATGGACGCGGTGGAGATGGTCGTAATCGCGATCGCAACCGTGATGGTCGCAATCGTGACGGTAATCGTGATGGTAACCGTGATGGTAACCGTAACCGTGGTCGTAAAGGTGAAGGTCAGGGGCGCCCAGGATCTTCAAATGGACGCGGCGAAAGAAAACATCATAGTCGTAAGCCACAAGCTTAATAAAAAAGAGGCTGACCAAAAGGTCAGCCTCTTTTTTATTTGTGTAATTGTGCATACTACAAATAAGTTGTATAGAAAAGAGGGACTTTATGCTTGTAAGACTTGGTTATGTAGCGATGAGTGTACACTTGAACAATGCATCTCCATCTCAAACGATGACATATGCACAATTTCAACGTATTAAAGATCGAGAGGCGGCGATTCATAAACTTGAAAGAATTGCTAATTCTAATTTGGAAAATTGTTTACGGTTATTAAAGCATAATAAGGGACATGATATAGCATTTTTTCGGTTTAGTTCAAAGTTAATTCCTCTAGCAAACCATGAAGAATTGTTGGATTGGAATTACATTCGTCCTTTAAAAGAGAAATTAAAAGAAGTGGGTGAGTATGCGCATCGGATGAAGATGAGGATCGATTTTCATCCTGATCACTTTGTTGTGTTAAATTCACCGCAAGAAAATATTTTGAAAAAATCAATAAAGACGCTTCAAATGCATCAGAAATTATTGAAAGGAATGGGCATACAGCGGAGTCATCGCTCTGTGTTACATGTTGGTGGTGGATATGATGATAAAGAACTTGCGTTAGAACGTTTCATTGAAAATTGGTCAAATGTTCCTGCAAGTATTCAAGAAATGATTATGTTGGAAAATGATGATACGACCTTTTCATTAAAAGAAACACTATATTTAGGTGAAAAATTGGCAGTTCCAGTCGTGTTTGACCTGCATCATCATATGATGAATAACGATGAAGAAGATTGGTATGAAGATTGGGACCGTGTAGTAAATACTTGGAAAACATCTTTATTACCAATCAAAATGCATATTTCCAGCCCGAGAGAAGGCAATGATCCTCGAGCACACGCAGACTTTATTGATGCAGATACATTTCTATCCTTTTTACAGAAAATCAAAGGTAGCGTTTCGCAAATTGATTGTATGATTGAAGCGAAAAAGAAGGATGAATCTTTATTTCGATTAATACGAGATCTTGGTACAAAATCAGAGGTGGAAATGATTGATGGTGGGAGCTTTTATATTAAATAAGCTCTACACCATCGTTTTTTTTGCTAAAAATGGAGTGCAAATACCACCAATTAGTAGTCCGGTTAAATGGCTAATAGGATTAGCGGACGGATTGAAGAATGTGAAAAGAAGTAATAGTAATATAATTAAAGAAAAGAAAATTAACTCTTTTGGTTGAGAAGACCGATAGCGACTATATAAAAGAAAAAGCTGTGCACCGAGTAATCCGAAAATTCCACCGGATGCGCCGGCATGAACATACCCGATGGGCAAAATAATATAAGAGAAAATATTGCCGCTAATGCCAGCAGTAAAAAATAAAATAGGGAATCGAATACTCCCTAGTTGTTTTTCGATAGATTGACCGAGAAGAAATAGACAAATGCTATTGGAAAGAAAGTGCTGAAAGTCTACATGTATAAATAGAGAAGTTATAAATCGCCACCATTCTCCCTTAGAAATATATTCATTGTAAGCAGCTAAAGTAGGGAAGAAAAGATCTCCTATTATCATCATGATTAGTTGCAAGAAAAGTAAAGAGAGAATGACGGGTTGTAAGGTGGTTCGCATATAGGGTATTGGCATTTTATATTTTCACTCCTTTTGCATCAGAAAGATTCTCTGTTATTCTTACAATATGAATGAAGGAAGACAAATAGAAGAAGGGGAATTTTGAAATGATTATAGGGATCGGAATTGATATTATCGAACTAAATCGAATTGAAAAAATGCTAGATGGAAAGCTTAAATTTATGGAGCGTATTTTAACTGAGGAGGAACGTAGTGTTGCTTCTAAATTAAAAGGGAATCGTCTTGTAGAATTTGTAGCGGGAAGATTTGCAGCGAAAGAAGCGTATTCTAAAGCTCTTGGAACAGGTATTGGAAAAGAAGTGAGTTTTTTGGATATTAAAATAAAAAATGATGATAGAGGTAAGCCAGTTCTTATTGCAAATACAGAGCACATCGTTCATCTATCAATCAGTCATAGTAGAGAATTTGCAGTGGCACAGGTTGTTTTAGAAAGCTCGTCACGCTAGTCTGCATATTTTACATCTTTGTCTCATATATTTGATTTAGCGATAAGGAAGAAATATCTTCCATTCATTTATAGGGGCAAAGGGGCTGAAATGATGAAAAGGCGGCTATTTTTAGTTATTGTCGGTTTATTGACCGTTTTCGTGTTAGCGGGTTGTATGGAAAAGAAACAGGAAGACATCGTGCGAGATTTAGAAGCGAAGGTTAAGAGTATGAAGAGTTATCAAGCTGAAGCAAAGTTATCTATTAAAACGGGGAATGAACCACAAGAGTATAACGTGGAAGTTTGGCACAAAGAACCTTCTTATTATCGTGTGAATTTAAAAAACACGAAAAAGGATCAAAGCCAAATTATTTTACGAAATAATGAGGGTGTTTTTGTATTAACACCAGCTCTTAATAAAAGTTTTCGATTTCAAAGCGACTGGCCGCAAAATAGCAGCCAAGCTTATTTGTATGAGTCACTTGTAAGAGATATTTTAAATGATAAGAATCTTTCATTTGAGAAAACGGATAAATATTATGTGTTTAAAACAAAAACGAATTACCACCATCAAAATATGCTGCCGAAGCAAGAGATTAAATTTAATAAAAGTGATTTAGCGCCTGTTTCGGTGAAATTGATGGATAATGATCAAAATGTTCTTGTGAAAGTAGATTTTTCAAAAGTGAAGTTTGATACAAAGTTTGATAAGGGGGCATTTGATACGAAACAAAATATGTCCAGGGCGCAAGTGGATGTGCAAACAACAGCGAAAGAAGATAAGCCATTTGCTATTTTATATCCACGTGATACTCCGCAAGGGATGGTTTTAAATGAAGAAAAAGAGTTAAAGACAGACAGTGGTAAGCGTGCGATACTCACATACACTGGAAATAAGAAATCCTTTACATTGATACAAGAAAAAGCGAAGGTTGCTGAAGCTTCAGCGTCAATAAGTGTAAGTGGAGAGTTAGTCGATCTTGGTTTTACAATTGGTGCTCTAGCGAAAGACTCATTAACATGGTCGCATAACGGAGTGGAATATATGCTCGTGTCTAAAGATTTAAAACCAGATGAGCTGTTAATGGTAGCTCGTTCTGTTGCAGAAAAGCAGGTGAAATAAAGTGGAAATTCCATCAGTGGGGGATTCCAAATTGATGGAAAGTCATCACAAATCAGGCTTTTACGGGCAGTTACTCCCCATCTATTTTCTTTGTTTTTCTCTAAATCTTGAGGGTGGGGTTTTAATGCCCGTGAATAGCGGGATAAACTTTTAAGGCGTGGTGATGTATATGCACCACGTTTTTTCTTGTCTTGAGGAATGGATTTCATAAAAAGACGAATATAAAAGAATGAGCTTCGCATATCGTATATAAGGAAGTGTTTTTCATGGAAAAATCATCGTTTTACCGTGATACGTGGGTAGAAGTAAATTTGGATGCAATTTACAATAATGTAACGCACATTAAAGAAATCATTCCGGAAAGTGTCGAGATTTTTGCTGTAGTGAAAGCGAACGCATATGGACATGACTATGTTCTAGTAGCAAGAACAGCATTAGAAGCAGGAGCAACAAGATTAGCAGTTGCTTTTTTAGATGAGGCACTAGTACTTAGGCGCGCTGGGATTACTGCACCAATTTTAGTAATAGGTCCTTCACCGCCACGTGATGTGAATGTAGCTGCTGAGAATGATGTAGCACTAACTGTTTTTCAAAAGGAATGGGTTGAAGAAGCAGTAGAAATTTGGGATAGCCCGTTCCCGATGAAGTTTCATATTAACTTCGATAGTGGTATGGGTAGAATTGGGATTCGTGAACGTAAAGAGCTAAAAGAGTTCTTACGAAGCTTAGAAGATGCCCCCTTTTTGGAGTTGGAAGGGGTATATACGCATTTTGCAACAGCAGATGAAGTGGAGACATCTTACTTTGATAAGCAGTATAACACTTTTTTAGAGCAACTTAGTTGGTTGAAAGCATTCGGGGTGAATCCAACATTTATTCATACGGCAAATAGTGCAGCTACTATGCGATTTGATGGAATTACATTTAATGCAGTTCGAATTGGAATTGCAATGTATGGGTTATCACCTTCTGTAGAAATACGCCCTTATTTACCAATTAAATTAGAACCTGCTCTTTCACTTCATACAACAGTCGCACATATTAAACGAGTCATTAAAGGTGATAGGATTAGCTATAATGTCACATATCGGACGAAGACAGAAGAGTGGATTGCGACAGTACCGATTGGATATGCAGATGGTTGGCTTAGACGACTACAGGGATTTGAAGTGCTCGTTCAGGGGAAAAGAGTTCCTATTGTAGGTCGGATTACAATGGATCAATGTATGTTGCATCTTCCCTGTGAAGTACCACTTGGAACAAAGGTTACCCTGATTGGACAGCAAGGTGATGAGTACATTAGTGCAACTGAGGTTGCTGAGTATTCAAATACCATTAATTATGAGATTATCGCGACAATTAGTTTTCGTGTTCCACGTGTATTCATACGACATGGGGAAGTGGTAAAAGTAATAAACTATTTAAATGATATATAAGCAAACATCTTTGTGATAGTTCCTACTTGCTAGTTATCAATGATGATGGGGGCTCCCGTTCGTGGAAATTTCCCTTCACTTCTTGTTAAAAAGAGATAAAAAGTAAATGAGAGTGAATGTTTTATTTGTTAATTGGAAAACATAAACAAGGAATAAGGAAGTCTTTGCAACAGGCTCCATACAATGGTATTATTACAATAGGTGTCATATATATTTGGGTGTGTAGTTGACGGTGGAGGTGTATTTTTGTGTCCGAATCAAGTGTAACTACTGAAATCGTGGTTCGGTTGCCAAAGCAAGTGGTAACGGAATTGGACGGAATTGGAAAACAAGAGAATAAGAATCGCCATGAACTAATTTGCCAGGCAACACAACTGTTATTGCGTCAACATAAGACGAAGAAACGCTACCAACATGAATCAATGCGACGTGGGTACATTGAAATGGGAAAAATTAATCTTGGTATTGCATCTGAAGCTTTCTTAGCAGAGTATGAAGCAGCTCATACAGTAGAACGCTTAGTTAGCGGGGGGTAATATTTTGATTGTAAAACGCGGCGACGTGTATTTTGCAGACCTTTCCCCAGTTGTTGGTTCTGAGCAAGGAGGCGTTCGTCCGGTTCTTGTCATTCAAAATGACATCGGAAATCGTTTTAGTCCGACTGTGATTGTAGCGGCTATTACTGCACAGATTCAGAAAGCAAAATTGCCCACACA
This sequence comes from Bacillus sp. 95MFCvi2.1, assembly GCF_000374965.1. Lineage (NCBI taxonomy): Bacteria > Bacillati > Bacillota > Bacilli > Caryophanales > Bacillaceae > Bacillus > Bacillus sp. 95MFCvi2.1. Next base: position 71,226 of record NZ_KB895699.1, read on the forward strand.
TGTGGAAATCGATGCAAAAAAGTACGGATTTGAGAGAGATTCTGTTATCTTGCTCGAGCAGATTCGAACAATCGATAAGCAACGCTTAACGGACAAAATCACTCATTTAGATGAGATGATGATGAGTCGTGTAGACGAAGCTTTACAAATTAGTTTAGGACTAATAGATTTTTAAATCGGCAGTTTAAGTTGCTCTCTTTTAGGGGCAACTTTTTTTATTAGAGGAGGTTTCGGTTGTATATGGGAATGGTAGATAATCGACAAGCGTTAATGAAAATGTTAGTGAAAGAATTAGGCTTTACAGAAAAGCAAGTTCGTCATGTTATTCAATTAACAGAAGAAGGTAATACAGTTCCATTTATTGCTCGTTACCGAAAGGAATGGACAGGTTCTTTAGATGAAGTGCAAATCCGTGCAATCTTAGAAAGATGGCAATATATGATGCAACTTGAAGATCGAAAAGAAGAGGTTCTTCGTCTGATTAATGAAAAGGGAAAATTAACAGAAGATCTGCACCATCATATTTTATCTGCAACAAAGTTACAAGAAGTAGAAGATTTGTACCGTCCTTATAAAGAAAAAAGAAGAACAAAAGCAACAATCGCGAAGGATAAGGGGCTAGAGCCACTAGCTGAATGGTTACTTCTATTTACAAAAGAAGATCCGACAGGTAAGGCAAAGGAATTTGTTAATGCCGAGAAAGAAGTACAATCCGCTCAAGAAGCACTTCAAGGTGCACAAGATATTATTGCAGAACTTATATCGGATAATGCGGCGTACCGCAGCTGGATTCGAAATGTTACCTTTAAAAAAGGAATGATTGCGTCCTCTGTAAAAGATGAAGAAAAAGATGAAAAAAATATATATGAGATGTATTACGGTTATGAAGAGCCACTGCAAAAGATTGTACCTCATCGTGTATTAGCTATGAACCGTGGTGAAAAAGAAGAGGTCCTAAAAGCTTCTGTTGTCCCGCCAATAGAAGAGATTGTTCGTTTTTTACATAAAAAAGTAATTCATGATGTTTCTTCTGAAAGTGCAGATTATGTACAATTAGCGATTGAAGACGGATATAAGAGATTAATTCAGCCATCAATTGAAAGGGAAATTCGAAAAGAATTAACTGAAAAAGCAGAAGAACAAGCGATTCATATTTTCTCTGAGAACTTACGTAATTTGTTATTACAGCCACCTATGAAAGGGAAAGTGGTATTAGCGGTAGATCCTGCGTATCGAACAGGATGTAAGTTAGCAGTAGTAGATGATACAGGGAAAGTTCTGCATATTGATGTTATTTATCCGCATCCGCCTGTTCGAAAATATGAAGATGCAAAAGCAAAAGTTGTTTCTATTCTAGAAAAATATCAGGTTCAGATGATTGCGATTGGAAATGGTACAGCTTCTAGGGAAACGGAAGAGTTTATAGTAGATGTCTTACAGGTAGTACCGCAAGATGTATTTTATATTATTGTCAATGAAGCTGGTGCTAGTGTATATTCAGCTTCTGATTTGGCTCGTGAAGAATTTCCGGATTTGCAAGTTGAGGAAAGAAGTGCCATTTCGATTGGAAGACGTCTGCAAGATCCGCTTGCCGAACTTGTGAAAATTGATCCGAAATCAGTTGGGGTAGGGCAATATCAACATGATGTATCGCAAAAGAGATTAAATGAATCATTAACATTTGTCGTGGAAACAGCCGTTAACCAAGTAGGAGTGAATGTGAATACAGCTTCTGTAGCGCTATTGCAGTACGTTTCCGGATTATCAAAAACAGTTGCGAAAAATATTGTAAAAAAACGTGAAGAAGATGGGAAATTTACAAAGCGTACAGAGTTGAAGGGAATACCACGTTTAGGCGCCAAAACGTATGAGCAATGCATTGGTTTCTTACGCATACTAGAAGGTAAAAATCCACTTGATAGAACAAGTATTCATCCAGAGCAGTATAAAAATGTTGAGTTACTATTAAAGAGTTTAGGATTATCGATTGATGATGTAGGACAACCGCACTTACAAAAGTGTTTAGAAGGAGTAGAGCTCTCTAAATTATCTCAAGAGATAAATATCGGTGAGCCGACATTAATTGATATTATAGATGCTTTAATTAGTCCGGAACGAGATCTGCGTGATGAATTACCAAAACCACTTTTGAAAAAGGGAATTCTCAAATTAGAAGATTTAAAGCGTGGCATGGAGTTAGAAGGAACGGTTCGAAATGTTGTTGACTTTGGTGCGTTTGTCGATATTGGTGTGAAACAAGATGGTTTAGTACATATTTCTAAACTTAGCAAACAGTTTGTGAAGCATCCGTTAGATGTGGTGTCTGTCGGGCAAATTGTAAAGGTCTGGGTAGATGATGTTGATATGAAAAAAGGGCGCGTTGCCTTAGCAATGTTACCTATTGAATAATAATGGGAAGAGGGCAGGTATGACACTGCTCTTTTTTTATGAACGGATGTTAGTGAAATTTGAATTAGTGGGGGAGCCTTCATCCCCCACTGATATAACGTTCACTTTATCAGGAATTTTGATGTGTTTTGCTATAATAAAACCAGCATTCATTTAGTAACTTAATTTGATACCGGTTTTTTTCGAAATATGCACGTTGCATTTGTTTTCGGAGCCACGTAGGCATAAGAATCCCTCCTTGTTTAATCCGGCTCTAACAAGTAGCCCCCTATACATTGAGATAAGATTCGAAGTAAGTAAAAAGCTCAATTTCGGGAACTGCTTATAAGAGTTTGGTTAGCGAAGTTCTATGGATAGATGAGGAAGAGGGTAGTTCATAGAAATTGCACTTTTGAATGAGGATGGGTATATGTACTATTTAATATATGTATAAGAAAGAGGAAAAGTGTAAGTTTATTTTTAGTTTTTGGGGGAATGAAAATGAATGAAAAAGAAGTTCAAAGACTTGTAGAAGAAATATCGTTGCAATATTTCGGTAGGGCTTTTTTACATAAAGCAATGTTCAATAAACGACTACGTACAACTGGTGGGAGGTATTTATTGCGAAGTCATAATATAGAATTAAACTATCGTTATTATGAAGTGTATGGAGAAGAAGAACTGATTGGCGTTATTAAGCATGAGTTGTGTCATTATCATTTGCATATTATGGGGAAAGGGTACCAACATCGAGATCGAGATTTTCGTCAGTTAATGAAGAAGGTTGGTGCGCCTAGATTCTGTAAGAGAATGAGCGAAGAAGAGAAGGTGATTAAAACTCATATGTATGAATGTATGAGATGTTTTCTTCAATATAGAAGAAGGCGTCAAATAAATACAAAAAGATATGTTTGCGGGAAGTGTAAAGGTAGATTGAAAGAGATAAAAAACACCTTGACAGTTAAAAATCAATCCAGTATATTATAAACATGTCACGTTTGTACAAGAATTTGTATAAACGACTTGACTTATAGTATGAACTTTTATAAGATATAACTTGTCTTTCTTATTCCGCAGTAGCTCAGTGGTAGAGCTATCGGCTGTTAACCGATCGGTCGTAGGTTCGAGTCCTACCTGCGGAGCCATTATGCTTCCATAGCTCAGCTGGTAGAGCACTTCCATGGTAAGGAAGAGGTCACCGGTTCAAGCCCGGTTGGAAGCTTGGGAACAGTTTTAAATTTTTTTGGCCCGTTGGTCAAGTGGTTAAGACACCGCCCTTTCACGGCGGTAACACGGGTTCGAATCCCGTACGGGTCACCACTTTTGGAGGATTAGCTCAGCTGGGAGAGCACCTGCCTTACAAGCAGGGGGTCGGCGGTTCGATCCCGTCATCCTCCACCATATATAACATATGAATAGTATCGTCGCGGGGTGGAGCAGTTCGGTAGCTCGTCGGGCTCATAACCCGAAGGTCGCAGGTTCAAATCCTGTCCCCGCAACCAATGGTCCCGTGGTGTAGTGGTTAACATGCCTGCCTGTCACGCAGGAGATCGCCGGTTCGACCCCGGTCGGGACCGCCATTTTACATAAAGGCTCGGTAGCTCAGTCGGTAGAGCAGAGGACTGAAAATCCTCGTGTCGGCGGTTCGATTCCGTCCCGAGCCACCATTTTGAAATAGCAAGCCGGCTTAGCTCAATTGGTAGAGCAACTGACTTGTAATCAGTAGGTTGGGGGTTCAAGTCCTCTAGCCGGCACCACTTTCAAAATGAGCCATTAGCTCAGTTGGTAGAGCATCTGACTTTTAATCAGAGGGTCGAAGGTTCGAGTCCTTCATGGCTCACCATTTTAGTTTCATGCGGGTGTAGTTTAGTGGTAAAACAAGAGCCTTCCAAGCTCTGGTCGAGAGTTCGATTCTCTTCACCCGCTTTTTTCATTGGGGGCCTATAGCTCAGCTGGTTAGAGCGCACGCCTGATAAGCGTGAGGTCGATGGTTCGAGTCCATTTAGGCCCACCATTATTCCGCAGTAGCTCAGTGGTAGAGCTATCGGCTGTTAACCGATCGGTCGTAGGTTCGAGTCCTACCTGCGGAGCCATATTATATAGAGAAGTACCCAAGTGGCTCAAGGGGCTCCCCTGCTAAGGGAGTAGATCGCTAACGCGGTGCGAGGGTTCGAATCCCTTCTTCTCTGCCAGAAACTGGCCCGTTGGTCAAGTGGTTAAGACACCGCCCTTTCACGGCGGTAACACGGGTTCGAATCCCGTACGGGTCATACTTAAAGAGATAGCATAATCTGCTATCTCTTTTTGTTTATAATGATATTTTCTTCAAGAAAAAGCAGACTTATCAAAGTCTGCTTTTTTTATTAAAATGGCATATGAAAAAGTTGAAGAAATAATTATACAAACGTCTAAGAATATTTATAGATATCTTCTTAAAATCGGTGTAAATGCAGTGGAAGCGGAAGATATTGTTCAAGATACAATCTATAAAGCATTGTTATCTATACCAATGAATAAAAATTAACCAATATTATCATGTCAGCAATATATAAGAGTTTATATAAAATGAAGAATCGTTCCTTTCGTAACAGAAAGAATTATAATAAATCATATATTTTTACATTGGAACACGCTATAGAATGGAGTGATAGTATGGATTTTGAAACTTTGTATCGAACGTATCAACCCTTAGTTTACTCTGTTGCATACCGCCTGCTTGGCTCTGTTAGTGATGCAGAGGATGTTGCACAGGATATACTCATTAAAAGTCAGCATATGGAGCAAGAACAAATTAGAAATATGAAAGCATATTTAATTAAGGTGACAACAAACCATTGTTTGAATGTACTACAGTCTGCGCGGAAACAGAGAGAAATGTATACAGGAGAATGGCTTCCTGAGCCAGAGATAGATACGGAGAAATTAAATCCAATGGAAACACTACTGCAAACCGAAAGAGTATCCTATGCATTCCTTGTACTGTTAGAGAAGTTAACACCTGTTGAAAGAGCTATATTTGTTTTAAGAGAAGTGTTTAAGTACGAGTATCGTGAAATAGCGGAGCTTTTAAACAAATCAGAGGCAAATTGCCGAAAGATTTTTAGTCGTTGTAAAGAGAAGATAAGGCATGAAGTACCCATACATCCGCAACAATTGGAGCATACAGAAAAGATGATACATACCTTTATCAAAGGCTCAGAAACAGGAAATTTTGAGGGATTTATTAATTTACTGACAGTAGATGCAACACTTGTCACTGACGGAGGCGGTAAAGTACGTGCTGCTATATTTCCGATTATGGGCAAACAGCGTATCCAGATATTTTTGGAGTCTATTGTTTCACGAGGATTCTTCCAATTGGAGCTTCTCCCAACTATCATAAATGGTCAATTTGGTATTTTAGCAAGGAATAAGGGCCGTGCAGAGAAGGCCATATGCTTTGAGTGGGATGAAAGCGGAGAATCCATTAGAAGAATTTACATTGTAGTCAATCCTGATAAACTAAAGCATATTCCAGTTCTATAGCATGTAATTGAAAAAGAGATCTTTTTTTTAGATCTCTTTTTTATTTTGTCACAAATTGAAAAGCTAATTTGTCTTATAAGTGACAGGATATAAAAGGGATGCTTGTATGTTTTCTATTAGAGCTTCTGTCATGAATGAAAATATTTTACGGCAGATAGTGATTTGAAATAATTCATGAAAGACTTATTAAATATCCTGGTACCAAAGTACAAACTAATTTTATGGAGGGAATATAAGATGGAAACAAGATTTTTAATGGGAAAGGTAAATCCGGAAGGTTATAAGGCAATGGTAGGCTTAGAAAAATACTTGATGACTACAAGTATTGATGAAATATTGAAAGAGCTAATTAAAATCCGGGCTTCTCAAATCAATGGATGTGCGTATTGCATTGATATTCATACGAAAGATGCACGAAAACTAGGGGAAACAGAGCAACGTATTTATACTCTTAATGCTTGGCGTGAGACACCATTTTTTACGCAGGAAGAACGTGCTGTGCTTGCTTTGACAGAGGCAATTACACTAGTAGCGGAAACGCACGTTCCTGATGAGGTATATGAAGAGGTAAGAAATTTCTTTGAAGAAGAACAAATTGCTGAAATCATTATGCAGATTGTTACTATTAATGCATGGAATCGAATTGGGGTATCTACCCGTTTAATGCCGGAAAAAAGATAAGATGGAGATGTTACTAATAGTTTGTAGAGGCACCCTCATACTGTCAACAAACTAAGAAAAAGGATGGTTACAAAAACGAAAAAATAAGTTATTCTTTCTGGAAATACTGCTGAAAGGATAGCTTTTTCGTTTTTGAGTATAAAGAAATTGTAATGGGAAGGATATAGAGCTTTTGCAAATTATGTATGATCTAATTTTTAATAGGTAAACGATAAAATATAAGGAAATAAGCTTTTCACAATCTAAAGAAAAGGCTTCCATTAAAATTGATTCCACACCTAATATCATAACTTTCTACTGTGTGTGAGAAAGTTCACAAATAGGTCATAATTTGTGAATATATTCACAATGAATCGTGCTACAATATGAATGTAAAGAAGTTAAACAACATTAAATTAGTATTTTAATTAATTACTTAAACAATAATAAAAAAAATAAATGTGAACAATAGAGAGGGGAATTTACCATGAAAAAAGGTATCAATCGTGTAGTATTAGTAGGAACAGGTGCAGTAGGTTGTAGTTATGCTTACTCAATGATTAACCAAGGTGTAGCTGAAGAATTTGTACTTGTGGATGTAAATGAGGCTAAAGCGGAAGGGGAAGCAATGGACTTAAGCCATGCGGTACCATTCTCTCCATCACCAACAAAAGTTTGGAGCGGTAGTTATGCAGATTGCAAAGATGCAGATTTAGTTGTTATCACTGCTGGATTACCACAAAAGCCAGGTGAAACTCGTTTAGATTTAGTTGAGAAAAATACAAAAATCTTTAAGCAAATCGTTCGCGGCATTATGGATAACGGATTTGATGGTATTTTCCTAATCGCAACTAACCCAGTTGATATTTTAACTTATGTAACTTGGAAAGAATCTGGATTACCAAAAGAACGCGTAATCGGTTCTGGTACAACTTTAGACTCTGCTCGTTTCCGCTACATGTTAGGTGACTATTTAGATGTAGATCCACGTAACGTTCATGCATATATCATTGGTGAGCACGGTGACACTGAACTTCCAGTATGGAGCCACGCTACTGTAGGTGTACAAAAGCTAGAAACAATCTTAGCGAACAACGAACAGTATAACCAAGATGATTTAGATAAAATCTTTGCAAATGTACGCGATGCTGCTTACCACATCATCGAGCGTAAAGGTGCAACTTACTACGGAATTGGTATGTCACTACTTCGTGTAACTAAAGCGATCTTAAACAACGAGAACAGTGTACTAACTGTATCTGCATACCTTGAAGGTCAATACGGCGAGAAAGATGCTTATGTAGGTGTTCCAGCTGTCATTAACCGCGAAGGTGTACGTGAAATCGTGGAGCTTGAGTTAAATGAAGAAGAAAAAGCGAAATTTACTCACTCTGTAAAAGTATTAAAAGAAACAATGGCACCAGTACTATAAGGATAATTGATAAATAATTCAGAAGCGGGAAATTGCTTCCGGCTTCTGAATTTTTATATAACTTTATATAAATTCCTTTTCCAGTTTCCCTGTATATCCCCAAATATACACCCCCTTTTGCTGGAAAAGGATCATTTATAGGAAAAGCACCCTATTTTGTATAGAGTGCTTTTATTTTTTTATATGGAAATTAAATCCATGAAATGAGGGGAATAAAGTTATGATAGAAAGAGCTAATGCTGAAGAAACAACATACATACTATCTAATGTAGCATTATCTGCTAATGAAGGTATTCAAAATCATGGAACAATTTCCGGAGAAAAAGCGATACAGATGATGACAGGTCTTATTGAAAAAGGGGCGTATTATTTTGTATACAAAGAGAATGATTCAATAGCTGGATGGATATTAGTAGGGACAAATACGGATTATTTTACAGAAAGGGAATTTGGTTTTATCTGAATTTCGAGGTAAAGGGATTTCTAAAAAGTTAGTTCAGGCTGGGATTGAAGAGTTGAAAAGAAATGGATATGAGGAAGTACGTCTTAATGTATTTTCCACAAACCTTGCTCAAGAGATTGATGAAAAGATAGGTTTTACTCCGTTATAAACAGTTATGGTTTACAAGTAAATAAGAAATGAAAAAACAAGAAAAGTACCGAGAGTCGGTACTTTTCTTTGTTTTCAGTTTTGAAGTTCTTCTTGAACGAATTACCTGGCTTTAAATCTTTCATATTGACGGTAACAGTAGGATTAGATAAATATACTATACCAGCTTGTAATGCGTTATTTTGATGTTTCAGGGTTGTTAAAATAGGAGAAGCGCTATGCTATAATAAGCCCCCATGTTTAGAGTGAAATATATATCGCCTTACTAACAATTAGATAAAATATAGTATTTAAGTGAGGGGATAGTTAGAAAGCATGATTTCCAGTAAATGTTTTACTCCGTTATTCGTGGACAGTAATAATCTCACCTCAAAATTCAATGGAAACAAAAAAGTTAGGTGGGAGATAAACTGCCCGTAAAATCCCAATTGGTGAGAGCTGATTAAAGTTTCACTTTATGAGAAAACATTTGTTTCAAGATAATAAAGATAGGGAGGAAACTAGAAAAATAGAGACCTTCTTACTATTGTATGTTTTTGTAAAAAATAAAAAAGGACGAACAAAAAATAAAACGCTTTCAATGAATATTCGTCAAAATTCGATAAATTTGACGAAAAATTAAAGTGTTACCTTTAATTTTCGCGGAAAAACGTATATTTATTTAAAAATACACAAGGGTATTTCAGTTTCCTATCGAATATTTACAAAGTAATAAAAATTCTGTCATCTTAGTGAGGTGAACATATTGAGTGTAACAAATTGTATAGAAGAGAGTGTGTATGAATTTCATACAAAGCAGTGTTATGAGAGCTATAACATATTTGGCGCGCATCTTGTAACGGAAGATGAAATACAAGGCGTACGATTTACAGTATGGGCTCCTCATGCGAAAGCTCTGAGTGTAGTTGGCGATTTTAATGAGTGGGATATTGAAGGGCATAAGATGCGAAAAATGGCAGAAGAGGGTATTTGGTCATTGTTTATACCACATTTGGGGGAAAATGAAATATATAAGTATGCGATTGAAACTCCAGATGGTGAAACAATTTTAAAAGCAGATCCCTATGCAACATATGCAGAAGTAAGACCAAATACGGCATCTGTTATTTTTGATATAAAGGGATATAAATGGAATGATAAAAATTGGTTTCGAAAGAAGAAACGAAAATTAATTTATAAGGAAGCAATGGCAATTTATGAGTTGCATTTTGGTTCATGGAAAAAGAAAGAAGATGGCTCTCTGTACTCATATCGAGAGATGGCAGAGGAGCTCATTCCTTATGTGGTGGAACATCAATTTACCCACATTGAAATTATGCCGCTTGTGGAACATCCATATGACCGTTCCTGGGGATATCAGGGAACCGGATATTATGCGGTGACAAGCCGATTTGGTACACCGCATGATTTCATGTATTTTGTCGATGAATGTCATAAATATGGAATCGGTGTCATTTTAGATTGGGTGCCGGGTCATTTTTGTAAAGATGCTCATGGGTTGTATTTATTTGATGGAGCGCCGACCTATGAATATAAAGATTTGGATGTACAGGAAAATCACGTTTGGGGCACAGTAAATTTTGATTTAGGAAAACAGGAAGTGCGTAATTTTTTAATTTCAAATGCACTGTTTTGGATGAAGTATTACCATATTGACGGCTTTCGTGTCGATGCGGTTGCGAATATGTTGTACTGGGAAAAAGAAGGGAAGCAGCAAAGTAATGAATACGCCGTTTCCTTCTTGCGTGAGTTAAATGAGGCAGTATTTGCAGAGGACGAAAAATTTTTGATGACCGCAGAAGATTCGACAGCTTGGCCACTTGTGACTGCGCCAGTGTATGAAGGCGGACTAGGGTTTAATTATAAGTGGAATATGGGCTGGATGAATGATGTTCTAAAATACATGGAGTGTGCACCGGAATATCGGAAATATATTCATGAGAAAATGACATTTTCTTTGCTATATGCTTACTCCGAAAACTTTATATTACCGCTCTCTCACGATGAAGTCGTTCACGGAAAAAAATCATTGTTAAATAAAATGCCAGGAGACTACTGGGAAAAGTTTGCACAACTGCGTTTATTATACGGGTATTTCTTTACGCATCCTGGAAAGAAATTACTCTTTATGGGTGGGGAATTTGGTCAGTTTGACGAATGGAAAGATCTCGAGGGTCTAGATTGGAATTTGCATGATTTTGAAATGCATCGTTATATGCATGATTACTTTAAAGAGCTCATAGCATTGTATAAGCGCTCTAAACCACTTTGGCAGTTGGATCATTCGCAGGAAGGATTTCAGTGGATTGATGCCGATAACAAAGAACAAAGTATTTTCTCGTTTATTCGTAAAGGGGATAAGGAAGACGATATCTTTGTTGTGATATGTAATTTTACTAATATTGTGTATGAAAATTATAAAGTAGGTGTACCAGAGTTCAAGTATTATAACGAGATTTTAAATAGTGACGCAGCAATATATGGCGGCTCAGGGCAGGTAAATAAAAAGCGCCTAAAGACAATTCTAGAGCCGTATCATAATCAGTCTGCCCATGTAGAAATAACAATTCCACCATTTGGCGTATCCATTTTAAGACCAGTGAAAACGAGAAAGGGGAGCAAAAAACAAGATGGTTCAAAAGCAGACGTGCGTAGCGATGTTACTAGCAGGAGGAAAGGGTAGTCGTTTAAGTGCTTTAACAAAAAATTTAGCAAAGCCAGCTGTTCCGTTTGGCGGTAAGTACCGAATTATTGATTTCACATTAAGTAATTGTGCAAACTCTGGTATTGAAACAGTTGGAATTCTAACGCAGTATCAGCCGCTTGAGCTTCATAGTTATATTGGAATCGGTAATGCTTGGGATTTAGATCGTGTGAATGGCGGCGTGACCGTATTGCCTCCGTACTCGGAATCTTCAGGAGTGAAATGGTATACAGGAACAGCGAGTGCTATTTATCAAAACTTAAACTATTTGCATCAGTACGATCCGGAATATGTTCTGATTTTGTCAGGAGATCATATTTATAAAATGGATTACAGTAAAATGTTAGATTACCATATTGAAAAAGAAGCAGATGTTTCGATTTCAGTTATTGAAGTACCTTGGGATGAAGCAAGTCGATTCGGCATTATGCATACGAATGAGGATATGGAAATTGTTGAATTTGAGGAAAAACCACAATTTCCAAAAAGCAATCTTGCTTCGATGGGAATTTATATCTTTAATTGGGCTGTTTTAAAAGAATATTTAGAGATGGATGCAAGAAATCCAGAATCTAGTAATGATTTTGGAAAAGATGTCATCCCGCTTTTATTAGACGAGGAGAAAAAGCTCATTGCTTACCCATTTGAAGGGTATTGGAAAGATGTTGGAACTGTAAAAAGTTTATGGGAAGCAAATATGGACTTGCTTCGAGAAGAATCGACCTTACAGTTAAATGATCATAGCTGGCGCATTTATTCGGTGAATCCAAATGAGCCGCCGCAGTATATTGCTGAAGGCGCAAAGGTAGAAGAATCATTAATTAATGAAGGATGCGTTGTTGAAGGAGATGTAAAACACTCTGTTTTATTCCAAGGAGTGACGGTTGGAGAAGGGAGTATGGTAATCGATTCGGTAATTATGCCAGATGCATGCATCGGTAAAAATGTTGTCATTGAAAGAGCGATTGTCGGATCGGGTATGGTCATTGAAGATGGGACAATTATTCGTCCAGAAAAAAATATCGAGGATGTCGTACTAATAGCTGAGGGGAAATAGTGAAGGAGGATAAGATGAATGGGAGAATCAATGTTAGGAATTATTAATGCAACAGGGAGTTTTTCTTCCTTAAAGAAAGTAACAGGGCACCGTTCACTGGCAGCACTACCATTTGGAGGACGTTACCGTCTCATTGATTTTATGCTTTCAAATATGGTTAATTCCCATATTCATAGTGTAGCGATTTTTACGAGTCATAAAAATCGTTCCTTGATGGATCATCTCGGATCAGGAAAACAATGGGATTTAGATAGAAAACGCGACGGCTTATTTTTATTTCCTCCGAATTGCCAATGTAATCAAGATGAGTTTGGTTCCTTCGCTCATTTTAGAAGACATATTGACTATTTTCTGCGCAGCAGACAAGAGTATGTTGTTATTACAAATAGTCATCTTGTTACAGCATTAAATTTTCAAAAGATATTAGAAAGACATATACATACGGGCGCGGATGTTACAGAAGTATGCCATGAAGGCGTATCACTGCAAACTTATGTGCTGAAGAAACAGTTATTATTAGATTTATTTGAAACATATAAAGAGATGGAACACTATAGTTTGTTTGATGTAGTCAAAGAGAAACGAGGAGAGTCGCTGTACATTACTACATATGAGCATACAGGGTATGTAGCAGTAATCGATTCGATTGAAAATTATTATAAACATAGTTTAGAAATTTTGCAGCCTTCTATTTGGAAGCAGTTGTTTACGAAAGAAGCTCCGATTTTTACAAAAGTAAAGGATGAACCACCAACACGTTATATAAAAGGAGCGCAGGTGCAAAACACAATGATTGCAAACGGCAGTGTTATTGCAGGAAAAGTTGAGAATAGTGTTGTATTTCGTTCTGTTAAGGTTGGGAAAGGTTCGGTTATTCGAAATAGCATCATTATGCAAAAGAGCCAAATTGGAGATAATTGTATATTAGACGGCGTTATTATTGATAAGGATGTTAAAATTGAGGATGGTGTGGTTTTAACAGGAACGCCTGATAATCCATACGTTTTGGAAAAGGGAAGTGTTCAAAGTCAAAATATTACTAGTTATTCTTAAAAGCTCTATGTAAGTTAAGTACAAATTGGAAAACTGATAAAAAACATTCTTTTTAAGGTGGAAGAGAGCATCCGCCCATGCATAGAGGCGGTCAGATCCTTTTCCTGCCCCATGCCAAGTTAAAACAAAGAGAGAAAACAAAACAAGTAGCAATCATCTTTTGTTCTTCGTAGCAGCGACTTATATGTCGAAAAATCAAAATGGATATATATAGCCAGTGAAATTCTATCCAATAGGGATTCACTGGCTCATCATGATATGAATTTAAAATCCGAAGGGAGGAAGCTGTAAGAAGGGCGGATCATGGTGTACACGCTTTTCAGACAGTGGAACAACACGTGAATATTTTATTTGCAGTATCAGAATGCGTACCGTTTATTAAATCAGGTGGCTTAGCAGATGTGGCGGGTGCACTTCCAAAAGAATTGAAAAAATTAGGAGTAAACGTCCGTATTATCCTACCAAACTACAGCCTTATTCCCAAGCACTTGCGAGAAGCATGTACGCTTCATAAGGTAATCAATGTGCAGCTCGGTTGGCGAAATCAATATTGCGGGATTTTAAAAGGGGAGCAAGGCGGGATTACGTATTATTTAATCGACAATGAATATTATTTTAAAAGGGATTCTCTTTATGGACATTATGATGATGGAGAACGTTTTTCTTTCTTTTCTAAGGCGGTGTTAGAGTGTATGCCGCACCTAGATTTTGAAGTGGACATCCTTCACAGTCATGATTGGCATACAGCGATGGCGAATTTTTTACTGCGTGAAAAGTATGGGGATCATCCATTGTATGAGCATATTAAAACTGTTTATACGATTCATAATTTGCAGTTCCAGGGTGTGTTTCCTCGTGAAGTTATGCATGATTCACTGGAACTTGGTGATGAATATTTTGATAGTGAACAGCTTGAGTTTTATGGGAACGTTAACTTTATGAAAGGCGGTATCATCGCTTCAGATCGCATTACAGCGGTTAGCCCGACGTATAAAGAAGAGATCCAATATGGATTTTTTGGTGAAAAATTAGATGGTTTGTTACGGAAATATAATGATAAGCTGAGCGGGATTGTAAATGGTATTGATACGAGCGTATATAATCCGAAAACGGATCCTTATATTACTGCGCAGTATGATGCAAAATCATTGTATGAAAAACAAGAAAATAAACGCGCATTACAGCGCTACTTTGGTTTGCCAGAAAAAGAAGATACGCCAATTATTTCGATGGTAACGCGATTAACAAAGCAAAAAGGCCTTGATTTAGTACGTACTGTCTTTCATGAAATGATGGAAGACGATGTACAATGTATCATTTTAGGATCAGGGGATTCTGAATATGAGCAGTTTTTCGAATGGATGGCATATGAGTATCCAGAAAAAGTGAAAGTGTATATCGGGTTTAATGAGGAGCTAGCGCATCAAGTATATGCAGGGAGCGATTTATTTTTAATGCCATCATTATTTGAACCATGTGGACTCGGACAGCTCATTGCACTGGCATATGGTGTGATCCCAATTGTAAGAGAGACGGGAGGATTGAACGATACAGTTCAGTCTTATAATGAGAAAACAGAGAATGGAAATGGCTTCAGCTTTAGAAATTTTAACGCTCATGACATGTTACATACGGTTCGTCGTGCACTGAAGTATTATCATAATCAACCGGTATGGAATCAGCTTGTAAAACAAGCGATGACAGAGGATTATAGCTGGAAAAAGTCAGCTCTTGAATATAAGGAACTATATAAAAGTTTGCTGAAACACTCTTAGGTGGTGAAAAAATGTTTACTCATGTTGAAAGCTTTAAAGTAGCCTTTTTAGAAAAACTAGAAACGATGTATGGAAAAAGTTTCAAAGATTCTACCAGTCGTGACCAGTATAATACACTTGGTCGTATGGTACGTGAGTATATGAATCAGCATTGGATTGCAACAAATGAAAGGTACCGGACAGGGAATCAAAAGCAAATGTATTACTTGTCTATTGAGTTTTTACTTGGTCGTTTGCTCGGTAGTAACTTACTAAATCTAGGTATCCGTGATGTATGTGAACAAGGCCTTTCAGAGCTTGGAATTTCATTAAAGGAATTGGAAGAAAGTGAAGCGGATGCAGGGCTTGGCAATGGAGGACTTGGCCGCCTTGCAGCCTGTTTTCTCGATTCACTTGCATCTTTAAATCTTCCAGGGCACGGATGTGGTATTCGTTATAAGCATGGCTTGTTTGATCAGAAAATTGTGGATGGATATCAAGTAGAATTACCAGAACAGTGGCTCCTTCATGAAAATGTTTGGGAAGTAAGACGACACGATCAAGCGGTAGAAGTGAGCTACTTTGGAAATGTAGAGCCGATAGAAATGAATGGTCGCCTCGAATTTCGTCATACGAATGCGGAAGTGATTATGGCAGTTCCATATGACGTTCCGGTTGTTGGATATGAAACAGATACTGTGAATACACTTCGCCTTTGGAATGCAGAGCCGGTTCCTTTTCCACAAAATTGTAAAGATATTTTGAAATATAAACGTGAAACAGAAGTGGTATCAGAATTTTTATACCCGGATGATACGCATGATGAAGGGAAAATACTACGTTTAAAGCAGCAGTATTTCCTTGTATCAGCAAGCTTACAAAACATTGTTCGCATGCATAGAGAGCAAAATGGAACGCTTCGTAATTTACATGAGAAAATCGCGATTCACATTAACGATACGCATCCCGTTTTAGCAATTCCAGAACTTATGCGTATTTTACTAGATGAAGAAAAGCTTGCTTGGGAAGAAGCATGGGATATTACGACTCAGACAATTTCTTATACGAATCATACGACATTATCAGAAGCACTTGAGAAGTGGCCAATCCATATTTTTAAACCGTTATTACCACGAATTTATATGATTATTGAAGAAATCAATGAACGCTTTTGTCATGAACTATGGGAGCGATATCCGTATGATTGGAAGCGGATTGAAGATATGGCAATTATCGCGCATGATCTTGTCAAAATGGCACATTTAGCAATTGTCGGAAGTTATAGTGTAAATGGCGTGGCAAAAATTCATACAGAAATTTTAAAGCAACGTGAAATGCAATTGTTTTATGATTTTTATCCGGAGAAATTTAACAATAAGACAAATGGAATCGCGCATCGGCGCTGGCTTATGAAGGCGAATCCGCAGCTTGCAAATCTCATTTCAGAAGCAATTGGAACGGAATGGAAGAAGCAACCGATTCAGTTGCAATCACTGCAAAGCTTTCAATATGACACTGCTTTTCAAGACAAGTTGCATGATGTAAAGCAAGAGCGTAAATATATTTTAGCAGAGCAAATTCAAAGCAAGATGGGGATTATCGTTGACCCGAGTTCCGTTTTTGATGTACAAGTAAAACGATTGCACGCTTATAAAAGGCAACTATTAAATGTGTTACATATTTTGTATTTGCACAATCGTTTAAAAGAAGACTCAAGCTTTTCGTTTTATCCGCGTACATTTATTTTTGGAGCGAAGGCATCGCCAGGCTATTATTATGCGAAAAAAATTATTAAATTAATAAATGAACTTGCTAGAAAGGTAAATCAAGATCCATATGTGAGTCAATATATGAAAGTTATCTTTCTAGAAAACTATCGGGTTTCTTTAGCTGAATATATTTTCCCAGCAGCAGATGTAAGTGAGCAAATCTCTACAGCAAGTAAAGAGGCATCAGGAACAGGGAATATGAAGTTTATGATGAATGGTGCAATTACGCTCGGAACGCTGGATGGGGCCAATATTGAAATAAGAGAAAAAGTAGGAGATGAAGCCTGTTTTATCTTTGGTTTAACAGCGGAAGAGGTGCTTCATTATTATCAAAATGGTGGATATCGTGCAAATGATTACTATCATCATAATATGCACATAAAAAAAGTAGTCGATCAGTTAATAAATGGCTTTTTCACAAATGTTGGAGCCGAATTTGAAGCAATTTATGATTCTCTTGTTATTCAAAATGACGAGTACTTTGTCCTTCGTGATTTTAGTCCATATGCAGAGCGTCAAGAAGATGTAGGAAGAGCATATGAAAACCGAAGAAAGTGGCTAGAAATGTCTATCATCAATATTGCACAATCAGGACACTTTGCTAGTGATCGAACGATTCTGCAGTATAGTAATGAGATTTGGGGTATTGGTGATAGGATTAAGCTTTCGTGAATGGAATATATATAAATACAAATTAAAAAACCGACATAACCCACCATTCTTTTTAGGTGGGATAAAGCATCCGGCCATGCATAGAGGCGACTTATATGTTGGAAAATCAAAATGGATATATAGGAATAAGATAGAGTCCCTTGTGAAGATTTTGAGGGGCTTTTATTTATTGGAAAATATTGATGAAAAAACATGAAAGAAGAATGAGTGGAATTCGTAAAGTAAAAATAGCTTGGAAATTTTCCAAGCTGTTTTTACTTAGTTTGCTACTGAGATACAAGGATTTACTGAATACAAAACACCAGTCCCACCATATTCCTCTGTAGCAAAGTATGAGAATGTACAGAAACCTGTGACCGTAAAAAGTATAACGAGAAAAATTGCAAAGAAATATTTTAGCATGTAAGGTCCTCTCATCCAAAAATAATTACATAGATTATTATAATATAATAGTATATTTTTTCCAAATGTTTCCGTATCAAAAATGAGAAGTCAGACATGTTTTGTATGTTGTCATGGCGTGGTTGTTGACGATAGATTTTGTATTTTTCGTAAATGTCAAGTTGTGATGAACATGTGTATACTCCCAGTCTTGGTCATTAAAATGTACTTTGCGCGGTGGAAGAAGCGGGACCACATCGAATAAATTAACGAAGCGAAAGCTACTTGCTACTTGCATTTTATAGTAGTTGCGAAAAGTGATATCACCGACTTTTGGAGAGGCGAAGTTATAGAGACCGTATTGTGCAAACGCAGTATTAACGCGTGCATCTAATATGTGTAGTGTGGCAAGTGCTCCGCCTAGGCTATGCCCTGTGGCGAGTAGTTTTTTATGTGATGGTAAAGATACGAGCATATCCATAATCGTATCACGGCACGATTCATAAACAGAGAGAAAGCCGTTATGGACGTTTCCGCTATTTAAGGCGTATGGATAAGGTTTTTGGTTCACAAGTGAATCAATGACCCACTCTGGATCGGATTGGGTCCCTCGAAACGCTACGATGACTGTATCTTCAGATTCTAATATGAATCCAAACCACTCTGTTGTTTGCATAACTTTAGCCTGAAAACCTTGTACATATTGAAATCCTTCAGGTATTTGAAAAATCCCATTTTGTTTATATTGATCATATGTTAACTCGCAGCAAGAAGCTAGCAATATGGCAGTATCTTTATCAAAGGATAAAGGAGCACGCATCAGAGAAGCCCTCCTAAAGAAGAAGTAATAGTTCAATATATGAGTGGGGATGGGGAATCATTCTTTGAGTGGCTTGAAAACAAAGTGCAATAAAAAATGAATGTTTTTTACAAATTAACACTTGAACCTTCAGTTACGTGAGGTAGTATGATTTGAGTAACCACATCGGTAAAAAGAATGTAGGGGGGATTTAAGATGAGTAAAAGTGAAAACTATTCAATTGGAGAGTTTTCGAAAAGAACAGGCATATCAATACGGACGCTACATTATTACGATGAAATTGGATTACTTAAACCCGAAAAACATCCTAGTTCCGGACGTCGAATATATAAAAAGCAAGACATCTTAACATTGCAAAAAATAGTAAGTCTAAAATTTTTAGGATATAGTCTAGACGAAATATCTGTAATGATAAATATGTCTAGCTTTAATGTAAGTTTAAAAGAAACATTACAAAGTCAGAAACAAGCTTTTGAAGAGAAAAAGGAGCATATCGAAATTTCTTTGAAAGCAATTAATCGAACAATTACTTTATTAGAAGATGAAGGGCAAGTAGATAGTGACATTTTAATGAGTTTAATTTGTAATATACAAAAAGAAAGTGAACAACGCCTATGGCTTGAGGAATATATGGATAAGGAAGTCGTTGATCGATTATACGATAAATCTGAAGAAGAGATGGTGGCATTGGATAAAGAATTTATTCAGTTGTCGAAGGAGGTAAAGAGATTATTTGGAAAACCAGTCCATGATCCAGAAGTACAAAAGCTTGTCGATCAACATATGAAGGCAACTCTTACATATGTGGGAGAAGAAACGATATGCTCTTTGAATGGATTAGAAAATATGGAAGATGAGTATGAAAATATGATTCCATCACCATATACAAAGGAAGAAGAGGAATGGTTAAATGCGGCAATGGAGTATTATATAATTCAACATGGTATGTACAGTCCTACAGGAGAAAAAGATAAGTGAAAAAAATAAGTGAAAAAAATCGCTACGTCTTATGACATAGCGATTTGGACCTTATTCTTTTCCATCAAGAAGGCGACCAAGTCCACCTAAAACGCTACCTTCCCCGCTACTTTGAGCTGCAGGGCTTGTAAGACGCGCTGCTAAACGGCTTAATGTTAAGGATTGAATCCAAACTGTTCCTGGTCCTTCTAATGTAGCGAAGAATAAACCTTCTCCGCCAAATAACGCAGTTTTTACGTTTCCTACGAATTGAATGTCGTAGTTAACATCTCTTGTCATTGCAACGAGACACCCTGTATCAATGCGGAGTCTTTCACCGGGCTTAAGCTCACGTTTGTATACTGTGCCACCTGCGTGCATGAAAGCAAGGCCATCACCTTCAAGCTTCTGCATAATGAAGCCTTCACCGCCGAAGAAGCCGCTACCAATTTTTTTCGTGAATTCAATTCCGATAGAAACACCTTTTGCGGCGCAAAGGAATGCATCTTTTTGACAAACTACTTTGCCTTGATATTCTGTTAAATCAACTGGAACGATTTTTCCAGGGTAAGGTGCAGCAAATGATACGTGACGTTTGCCATGACCTGTATTTGTAAATACGGTCATAAACATACTCTCACCTGTAACGAGTCGTTTTCCGGCACCCATTAATTTACCGAATAGGCCGCTAGACTTTCCGGCACCGTCACCGAAGATTGTTTCCATTTCAATATGGTCTTCCATCATCATCATTGCTCCAGCTTCTGCAATTACGCTTTCTTCTGGATCTAATTCAATTTCAACAAACTGCATATCATCGCCATATAATTTATACTCAATTTCATGTGCTTTCATTATTTTCACCTCATATGTAGTGGATACTAATATTGTACAGAAATTAATGAGATTAGAAAACTATCGTTTTGTTAATTTTTAAACAAAAATCTGTTTTGATTGTTCAACATATAAGTCACTGCTACGAAAAACAACAGGTGACCTGCTCGCGTTTGCTCTCTTTGTTTTCACTTGGCATGGGGCTGAAAAAGGATTTGACCGTAAAAGCCCGATTCGTTCAACTACTAATCAGTGGGGATGAAGAAAACCCCCACTGATTAAAGTTTCACTTTACATATAGTTTACATATTTTGTGAACCTTTTTAAAAAATATAAGAAAAATGCTGAAATGAAAGTGTTCTCATTTGACGTTTTTGATAGAGCGTGATATAGTGAAATCACTATTGAGCTACATAATGTGGTACGGAAATAAAGCGTGTTTAATTCAAGGCATCAGGTCTGAGATACATTCATGTCCTTTATATCCACCTTTTCATGTGGATTCATAGTTTCATTTTTATTTAGGAGGTACATGACATGCAAACAGGTAAAGTTAAATGGTTTAATGGCGAAAAAGGTTTCGGTTTCATCGAAGTTGAAGGTGGAGACGATGTATTCGTACATTTCTCAGCTATCCAAGGCGACGGCTTCAAAACTTTAGAAGAAGGTCAAGAAGTTTCTTTCGAAATCGTTGAAGGTAACCGTGGACCACAAGCTGCTAACGTTACAAAAAACTAATTAGCTAGCGAGAAAAAAGCATTCCGAATTTCGGAATGCTTTTTTATTCTTTTGAACTAGACTCATTCGGAGATAACTCACCTTTATAAGTTCGTTCTTCAAAATCATCCAGCATCTGTTCATATTCTTCATGCTCTTCTGTTGCATACACCTGTGGATTCTTTCCATACATATCTGTTCCGATGAAGTTTTCAAAGTCTTCTACGTAACCGCGTGGTTCTTCAGCATCTACATACATCTCATCAAAGTTTTTCGAGTCGCGGCGTTCTAAATCAGATGGTGTTTCTGATGTTCCGTATAAAGCAACATCTTGCCAAGCATCCTCTGCATCGTATCCTACGGCACTGTCCATATCGTATTTGCCAAACGGTGGCTCTACTAATTCTTCTTCAACGGGACGTGCGCTTAAGTTTAATTTATTCGTTGTATGTTCTATACAGGTCGTAGCAGTTGGCATCGCTTCTAATCTTTCTAGTGGAATTTCTTCACCAGAAACTTCGCAAACCCCATATGTGCCAGCTTCGATTTTTTGTAAGGCATGCTTTGTATCTTGCAGTTGCTTATGCCAAAATTCAATAAGCCCGAAGTCTTTTTCGCGTTCATATAATTCGGTAGCCATATCGCCGGGATGATTGTCATAAGCGGATAATTCTCCAACAGATTCCCGTTCAGAGGCGCGGTCTTCGCCTTCATGACTTTGCAGCGTTTGTTCAATTTCGTGCAGTTGCTTTTCTAAAATGGATTTAAAATGATTGATTTGTTGTGGAGTTAACATAGTATCCACCTTCCTACAATTCGGTTTCTTTATGTAGTATGAGCTTGATTGCGGGAAATATCCCGGTATTTGAGTGAGTCGATCGTGTTGTAAAATGTCGAGCGATCGATATGTTGTGTCGAAGTGCCGATATATGAGGGGAAACGGTCGATATATTTAAAAAATCGCCGATATATTTTGAAAATGGAAAAAGGAAAAAGGAGCTGCTCTAGCAGCTCCTCTTTTATAGGAAATAACCAAGTAATAGTCCGATTCCCATTAAGAAACCAAAGATTGTATTTGTTTTTGCCGTCGCGATCATCGCAGGTGCCATTTCCATTGGAATACTTTTGCCGATAAATCCTTTTGTCGCTTTAAATGCTTTCGGGGCACTTAGGAAAACAATCAGCATCCATGGGGACACGATTCCGACAATGATTAGGGCAATTGTCCAAATGTAGGAAACAATAAACATGGAAGCAAGAACACCAATTGCGTTCTCACGTCCAACAATAATCGCTAATGTATTACGGCCATTCTCTTTATCTCCATCTAAATCACGAATGTTGTTGGAAAGTAAAATCGCTCCAATTAAAATCGCATTTGGAATAGATACTAAAATAATTTCTGATGTTACAGTTCCTGTCTGAATGAAAAATGAAATACCAATAATAATAACACCCATAAATAATCCTGCTGTTAATTCTCCAAAAGGCGTATAGGCAATCGGAAGTGGGCCGCCTGTATAAAGGTAAGCAATAGCCATACAAACAAGACCGATTGCAGCAAGCCACCAGCTAGAGTTCATACAAATATAAACGCCTAAAAGCATTGCGATACCGAAAAATCCAAATGCTAAATTAAGGACTGTTTTTGGTTGAATTCCGTCACGGACAATGGCACCACCGATACCAACTGAACCTTCGTGATCTAATCCTCTTTTATAATCAAAGTATTCATTAAACATGTTTGTTGCTGCTTGAATGAGAAGACAAGCAAGAAGCATGATAAAGAAAAGAGGGAGATGTATTTGATTGATACCCCCTACTTGCATTGCATAAGCTGTTCCAATAAAAACAGGAACAAAAGCTGCTGTTAATGTATGAGGACGTAATAAACTCCACCAAATGCGCCAGCCTGTTTGTTTACTTGGCTTTGGCGACATAGGAGAGGAATTCGTTTCGACTTTCATTTCCATGTTGAATCCTCCTTGTCACATAATATACACAATTAAGTGTAGGAAAAGCATCATTTAGTGTCAACGTTTATTTTCTAGGAAGAGAAGGGGAATTTCTCAGAAATGCTAAACGTTGACAGGGCTTTCGTTTGAGGTGTATCTTAAAATCAAGCGTATTTATGACTATTTTTCGCCCATAGGGGGGAGACTTTGTGATTCAGACGAAACAAAAAGATTTACAAGAAGTGATTTTGGCAGCTATTAAACATGCGACGAATGAAAAAACATTGGTCAGTTTTGTAAAACAAATAGATTGGATGGATCCGCTTCTTTTTTATGCAGCAGGAAAAAGGATTGCATCCGAAAATAGATGTTATTTTGCAGACCCATCTCAGCATGTCATATTTGCTGGAATTGGCTCTGTTTTCACTATAGCAAATTCTTCTGACAAACGCTTTCAAAATGCCCACGAAAAGTGGAGTAAAGTGCAAGAGAAAGCAATTGTTCACAGAGAAGAGTATGAATTTGGAACGGGTCCACTTTTATTTGGTAGTTTTTCATTTGATCCAGAAAAAGAACAAACGGATCTTTGGGAAGAGTTTAAAGATACAACATTATCATTACCGGCTTTTCTTTTAACGGTAAAAAATGAAAAAGCATGGTTAACAATGAATACATTTATTTCAGCTGAAGACTCTGCACAGGGAGTGTATAAAGAAATTGTTTCTTTGGAAAAAAGAATTTTAGAAGAATGCAACTGTCCGCTTACAGAAGCAAAATTAACAGTAACTTCTAAAGTAGAAGTTGATCCAAAGAGCTGGATGAATGCAATTGTAAAAGTGCAGGATGAAATGAAAAAAGGAATTGTACAAAAGGTTGTATTGGCAAGAGAATTAAAACTAACGATGGATCAGAATATTGATTCTGCTCGTGTTTTAGAGGCGCTCCGTATTGGGCAACCGGATTGTTACGTGTTTTCCTTCGATTATAAAGGAGCATGCTTTTTAGGAGCAACGCCTGAAAGATTAATTCGAAAAGAAGGCGGAAAATTTACATCGATGTGCCTTGCTGGTTCGATTGGTCATGGTAATTCTATAGAAGAAAGTAAGCAAAATGGTGATGCGCTTCTTCATGATGAAAAGAATTTAGCAGAGCATGGTTATGTAGTCAATATGATTCGTAGCGTATTAACAGAGCATTGTGAATCCGTTACTATTCCGCAGCGTCCAGGTTTATTAACAACAAAAAATTTACTACATTTATATACACCGGTTGAAGCGAAAGGTGAAGCATCACTTCTTTCAATGGTGGAAGAACTGCATCCAACGCCAGCACTTGGTGGTACGCCACGCCACGCGGCGATGAAGCTCATCCGTGATGTAGAGTTATTAGACCGTGGATTGTACGGAGCACCAATCGGCTGGATAGATGACAAAGGGAACGGCGAATTTGCGGTAGCCCTGCGCTGCGGGCTATTAAATGGTGACAAGGCATCCTTATTTGCCGGCTGCGGTATTGTGATTGATTCAGTACCACAGCTTGAATATGAAGAAACAAGTTTGAAGTTTAGACCGATGCTTGGTGCTTTGGAGGAATTAATGAAATGAATAATCATATAGAAGCATTATCATATTATTTAGGCGCGTTTGTGGACGAACTGGCGCGTCTAAATGTATATGATGTTGTCATTAGTCCAGGTTCGCGGTCAACGCCGCTAGCCTTGCTAATGGAGCAACATGAACAGATAAAAACATATTTGCATGTAGATGAACGATCAGCTGCTTTTTTCGCGCTCGGTATTGCGAAAGCGAAGAAGCGTCCTGTAGCGATTTTATGTACATCAGGAACAGCGGCAGCGAACTATTATCCAGCAATTTGTGAAGCCTTTCATTCGCGTGTGCCATTGCTTGTCTTAACAGCAGATAGACCACATGAACTAAGAGATGTTGGTGCCCCGCAGGCAATGAATCAGCTGAACTTATATGGCTCCTTTGTGAAACAGTTTATGGAGATGGCACTGCCAGAAGCTAGAGAGCCGATGTATCATTATGCCCGTATGACAGCCGGGCGTGCTGTTGCAAGTGCATCTCTTGCGCCAAGGGGACCTGTCCATATTAATTTTCCACTTCGAGAGCCGTTGATCCCTGACTTTTCTTTAGAGGAATTATGGGAAAAAGGACGAGGTGAATATACAGGGGCAGTTCATCAAGGGAATATGGCGATGACGAGTGAATATGTAAGTTCTCTTACAGAGCGCCTTTTGAGTATGGAAAAGGGGCTTATTATTTGTGGAGACGATAGTCATCCAGAGATTGCTGAAGTTATCACGCAGCTTGCTGAGAAAACTGGATATCCAATTTTGGCAGATCCGCTTTCAGGTCTTCGGAGCGGTAATCACGATAAATCATTGGTAATCGATTGCTATGATACATTTTTACGAAATGAATGCTTGAAGGATACATGGAAGCCAGATGTCATTATTCGTTTCGGTGGTATGCCAGTATCTAAGGCATTAACGCAATATATAAAGAAACAAACGGCTGCTGTCCATATTGTTGTAGATGAATCAGGAAAATGGAGAGATCCAGCTCTTGTAGCAACGGAAGTGGTATGTGCAAGCGACGTCTCGTTTTGTAAAGCAATGACAGATAATATGCAAAAGCGAGAACAGAATGATTGGTGCGAGATGTGGAAACATATAAACGATGCAACGAAGAAAAAGCTTCGTGAAATCGAAACATATGAAACAGCGTTTGAAGGAAAAGTGATTACAGACATTGTGCATGTGTTACAAGAGGAAGCGACGTTATTTGTCAGCAATAGCATGCCAATTCGTGACACAGATACATTTTTCTTTAACATAGATAAAAAAATTCATGTCATGGCAAATCGTGGTGTGAATGGGATTGATGGGATTATTTCAACAGCCTTAGGAACGAGCACTGTTTGTGAACCACTCGTATTAGTCATTGGTGATTTATCATTTTATCATGACCTAAATGGGCTCTTAGCAGCAAAATTACATGATTTAAACGTAACAATTGTCGTTGTTAATAACGATGGTGGTGGCATCTTCTCATTCCTACCACAATACAAGTCAAAAGAACATTTTGAATCATTATTCGGAACGCCGCTTGGGCTTGATTATGAACATGTTGTCAAAATGTACGGTGGTTCATTCTCGCGTGTAAATGACTGGGAAGCATTTCGTCATGAAGTAAAAAAAGGAACAACGGAAAAAGGGTTACACGTTGTGGAAATTTGTACAAACCGAGAAGAGAATTTACAATTGCACCGTGATTTATGGGCAAGTACATCGAAGGTTGCTACGGAAATTTTGCAAGGTGAATCGGAATGAAAGTAGCGCTGCAAGGTATAACGTATGAATATGAAGTGGTCGGTAGTGGAGAGCCACTTCTACTTCTTCATGGTTTTACGGGGAGCATGGAAACGTGGCATTCGTTTATTCCTGCATGGAGTAAACAGTTCCAAGTCATCACAGTTGATCTTGTGGGACATGGAAAAACGGAAAGTCCCGAGGAACTTATGCATTATGATATTCAAAATGTAGCACTTCAAATGACGACACTACTCGATCATTTGAATATTGAAAAAGCACATATACTCGGCTATTCAATGGGCGGAAGACTGGCGATTACGATGGCATGCTTATATCCAAACCGCGTGAAATCTCTTTTATTAGAGAACTGCACAGCTGGACTTGAGATGGAATCGGACCGGAAAGAGCGCCGCGCGCGCGATGAACAGCTTGCAGATCGAATTGAATTAGAAAGAATAGAAGCTTTCGTAAATAGATGGGAAAATATCCCACTGTTTGCAACGCAAAAAAAGTTATCACAAGGTGTGCAAGAACAAGTAAGGAAAGAGCGACTTGCTAATAACCCGAAAGGACTCGCAAATAGCCTTCGGGGCATGGGAACAGGAGCCCAGCCTTCTTGGTGGAGTCAGCTTGAAGAGCTCAAAATGCCTGTCTTGTTAATGAATGGAGAGAGCGATCAGAAGTTCTTTCACATCTTACAAAATATACAAAAACGCATCCCTCACGCGAAATTTATCAAAATTGATGGGGCTGGCCATGCAATTCATGTGGAACAACCGCAAAAGTTTGGTACAATAGTAGAGGGATTTCTCAAAACCATACAGTGACACTTTTTTCTTTTGAGGAAAGTAGAACTTATAGAGGCTAGTGGACAACCATTAGCACAATAAAAAGGAGGTAAGAATAATGGCTATTGAATGGGTAAAAGAAGGCAATTATGAAGATATTATTTATTCTACATACAATGGTATCGCAAAGATTTCGATTAACCGTCCTGAAGTACATAATGCATTCCGTCCTAAAACGGTAATGGAGTTAATCGATGCATTTGCACAAGCACGTGATGATGCAAATGTTGGCGTTATCATTTTAACAGGTGAAGGTGGACGTGCATTCTGTTCTGGCGGCGACCAAAAAGTTCGCGGTCATGGTGGATATGTAGGTGAAGACCAAATCCCACGCTTAAACGTATTAGACTTACAACGTTTAATTCGCGCAATCCCTAAACCAGTTATCGCAATGGTAGCAGGTTATGCAATTGGCGGTGGACACGTACTTCATATCGTATGTGATTTAACAATCGCAGCAGACAACGCTGTATTCGGACAAACTGGTCCTAAAGTAGGTAGCTTTGATGGCGGATACGGAGCTGGTTATTTAGCTCGCATGGTAGGTCATAAGAAAGCTCGTGAAATTTGGTACCTATGTCGTCAATACAGTGCACAAGAAGCACTTGATATGGGCTTAGTAAACACAGTTGTACCATTAGAAGAGCTAGAAGCAGAAACAGTCCAATGGGCAGAAGAAATCTTAGCAAACAGCCCAATGGCACTTCGTTTCTTAAAAGCTGCATTCAATGCAGATACAGACGGTTTAGCTGGTATCCAGCAACTAGCGGGAGACGCAACGTTATTGTACTACACAACTGACGAAGCAAAAGAAGGCCGCGACGCGTTCAAAGAAAAACGCCGTCCAGACTTCGGACAATTCCCTCGTTTTCCGTGATTAAAAGCGGAAGCGGCTCGTTCAGAATGTGAGGGGGATGGAGCTTCTGACGAAGAGGCGCAGTTTGCCTCGTAGGAAGCAGCGAAGCCACCGACTATTCTAGCTGCTGTAGCTGGATGAAATTAAAGGCGGAAGCAGCTCGTTCAGAATAGGAGAGGGATGGAGCTTCAGACGAAGAGGCGTAGTTTGCCTCGCAGGAAGAAGCAAAGCCATCGACTATTCTAGCTGCTGTAGCTGGATAAGATTAAAAGCGGAAACAAAAACAAGAGACTTGATTGTACATCAAGTCTCTTTCTTTAATGGAAGGAGAATGTGTAATGGAGACAATGCCCAATTGGTTAATGCAACGTTCTTTTTTAACACCAGAGCGCACTGCGATTGAGACAAAAGAGGAGAAGATTACATTTTTAGAACTGCATGAAAAAGTAGGATCTGTTTGTGAACACCTTTCATACTTACAGATAGAAAAAGGTCAAAAAGTGGCTGTTCTGATGAAAAATGGTACCCAGATGATTACAGTAATTCACGCCTTATCTTATATTGGGGCAGTAGCTGTACTTCTAAATACACGTCTTTCAAGAGAAGAGCTACTTTGGCAAATGGATGATGCTGAAGTTGTTTGCTTAGTAACGGACCAAGAATTTGAAACAGAACAGGTACTAGTATATGCATTTGAAGAGGTAGTGAACGGACCGAAGAAAACTGCAGTCGTTCAAGAGGAGTTTTCTTTAGAAGAATCGATGACAATTATTTATACGTCAGGAACAACAGGCAAACCGAAAGGGGTTATCTTAACATACGGTAATCACTGGGCGAGTGCTGTTGGATCATCACTTAACTTAGGGCTTCGCGATGATGATTGTTGGTTAGCGTGCATGCCAATGTTTCATGTAGGCGGATTATCTCTGTTAATGAAAAATATTATGTACGGTATGCGGATTTTACTCGTTCCGAAATATGATCCTGATTTCATTCATGAGGCAATAAAAACTCGGGGAATAACAATCATATCTGTCGTTTCTAAGATGTTAATGGACTTATTAGAAAGACTTGGGGAGGAAACATATCCGAGCTCTTTACGTTGCATGTTATTAGGCGGAGGACCAGCACCAAAGCCACTTTTAGAAACATGTGTAACAAAAGGAATCCCTGTGTACCAAACATATGGTATGACAGAAACATCCTCGCAAATTTGCACACTTTCAGCTGATTACATGTTAACGAAAGTTGGTTCAGCAGGAAAAACGCTTTTCTCATGCCAGCTTCGAATTGAGAAGGATGGAGAAGTAGTGCCACCGAATGTTGAAGGAGAGATTGTTGTAAAAGGACCGAATGTGACACATGGCTATTTTAAACGTGAAGACGCAACGCGTGAAACAATAATAGACGGTTGGCTTCATACTGGAGATCTTGGGTATTTAGATGAAGAAGGATTTTTATATGTATTAGATCGTCGTAGTGATCTCATTATTTCAGGCGGAGAAAATATTTATCCAGCGCAAATTGAAGAAGTACTGCTTGCAAATCCTAAAGTGGCGGAAGCTGGAGTTGTTGGCAAAGCAGACGAACAGTGGGGACAAGTGCCTGCTGCGTTTATTGTTAAGGCTGACGATATAACAGAAGAAGAACTGATTAAATTTTGTGAAGAAAAATTAGCGCGATATAAAGTACCGAGAGAAGTGCATTTCTTACTTGAATTACCACGTAATGCTTCGAGAAAATTGTTAAGACGGGAACTAAGGCACCTGCTGGAGGAGATGTAAATGAGAATTAAAAAGGCGACGCTTTATGTAACAGAAATGCCTCTTGTGATTCCTTTTGCAGCAAGTTACGGAACGTATGAAACGCGGGAAAGTATTGTCATTGAACTTGAGGATACGGACGGATATATCGGGTTTGGGGAAGTTGTTGCGTTCTCAGAACCATGGTATACAGAAGAAACTGCAACAACGGCACTTCATATGCTTCAAGATTTTTTAATACCAGATGTATTGAAAGCTGAAATTACACATCCAAATGAAATTCCGAGTCTCTTTCAGCATATAAAGCGTAACCGTATGGCGAAAGCGGGAATAGAAGGCGCTGTATGGGATTTGTATGCGAAACACGAAAACAGGTCATTAGCGACTTTACTTGGAGGAACACAGCCAGAAATTGAAGTCGGTGTTGTGATTGGGTTAGATACGATTTCTAATATGTTAAAACGAATTGAAATGTATGCAGAAGAAGGATATCAACGTTTTAAGGTGAAAATCAAACCGGAATTTGATTATGAGCTAATAAAGGAAATACGAAGAGTCTTTCCAAAGGTTCCATTAATGGTCGATGCAAATTCAGCGTATACGTTAGGGGATATTGAGCGATTAAAACGATTGGATGAATTTCAGTTAATGATGATTGAACAGCCTTTAGCGGATAACGATTTTCTCGATCACGCTAAGCTCCAAAAACAAATAGAGACACCTATTTGTTTGGACGAGAGTATTCATAGCTTAGAAGATGCAAGAGTAGCGATTACACTTGGAAGCTGCCGCATTATAAATATTAAACCGGGACGAGTTGGCGGTTTAACAGAATCAATCCAAATTCATGATTATTGCAAGGAACATGGTATTCCTGTTTGGTGCGGCGGTATGGTTGAAATGGGGATTTCACGTGCGCAAAATATTGCGTTAGCATCACTCCCAAACTTTACGATTCCGGGTGATATTTCAGCTTCAAGTAGACACTGGGAGCGAGATATTATTTCACCAGAAGTAACATTGCAAGGCGGGAAAGTAATTGTTCCAAAAGAGCTTGGGTTTGGATATGGCGTAAACCGGGAAAGATTAGAAGAGATTACGAGAAAACGGATTGTATGTGAGAGGTGAATGTATGAGGCAGCAGGAAGATATATTGCGGGTTATACAAGCATATTTGTTAAAGGTGTCATTTGTAAAAGTTGCATATATTTTTGGGCCTCACGTAAGGAAAGAAGTAACAGATCAATGTAGTCATCACATTGCGATTGAAACGAAGAATGCTTCGCACAAACAATTTCAATGGTTATGTTTTGAGTTGACAGAAGAGCTGGAGGGAAGAGTGAAATTTGATGTGGTACATTTAAATATGCTCTCTAATCAACAACTACAAAAGCGTATATTGCAAGAAGGAAAGCTGTTTGTACAGCGTATATAAAGTGAAACTTTAATCAGTGGTGGCTTCATCCCTCACTGATTATTAGCCCTCACCAATCGGGCTTTTACGGGCAATTCATCACCTGCTTAACTTTTTTGCTTTCACTGAATG
Organism: Bacillus sp. 95MFCvi2.1; assembly: GCF_000374965.1. Taxonomy (NCBI): domain Bacteria; kingdom Bacillati; phylum Bacillota; class Bacilli; order Caryophanales; family Bacillaceae; genus Bacillus; species Bacillus sp. 95MFCvi2.1. The sequence goes on from NZ_KB895699.1 coordinate 102,864, forward strand.
AGGTGGGAGTGTTACTGCCCACAAATAGCGGGATAAAGAGCCTACGATGATTCAATTATCGTAGGCTCTTTTGTGATTCGCAGGCATTGCATTCTTTATTGATGGTTTATCAGTAAATCCAAGGTTTCGTTGTATCTTTTCGTAAAACAAGCCTGTTTTTGGGAAAAACAAGCTCCCGATTTCCCATGTAAACATAATATAAATTGAATCCGCTCATTTAGAACATGATAGGATCCCCTTGTTGTTACGAATGATACTAAAGGAGGAATAGAGTAATGAGTGATAAGTGCGATGACAGATGCGATGACAGACATGAACATCACCATAGACACATAAGACACGGCTGTGGAGGCGGTTTTGCGCTTCTAATCGTATTGTTTATTTTATTGATTATCATCGGTGCTAGCTGCTTCGGTGGTGGCTACGGTGGCGGTTGTGGATATGGCGGCGGCTATGGTGGCTTTGGTGGTGGTTACGGATACTGCTAACAAAAACTATTGAGAATAGCCTTGTGCGCATGCACAAGGCTATTTTATTCACAATTTAAGGCGTTGTGATAATTTATTCATGTAAAGGGAACGGATTAAAAAGAAGAAAATAATCTCGATCATCCCAAATAAAGTAAGTACAAATGATAATTCTTTGAGTAGAGAAATTGCGAGTATGTTTTGTAAAAAAACGATAGCAAATATTGTATGGAAGGCAGCGACTATATAAGGTACGAAAAATAAAATTGCCAATTGAATCGTTGCAGAACGAAACATCTCGGACTCTGTTAGTCCAATTTTTGTAATGGCAATATACTTTTGCTCTTCTCTTGTTAAATCATTATACATACGGAAGTACAAGACACTTGCTGCTCCAATAAAGAAGATGATACCGAGAAAAGTGCCAATAAAGAAACTAGAGACATTACTCTTTTTACTGTATGCTAGTTCGTCACTAGATGTAAAAAGACTGAATGGGATAGCGTTATGTTGTTTTTCTTTCTCTGTTTTCTCCAATAAATCGTTTCGATCTTTATCTATACTATTCACCACATTTTTGGTAGGGATAAGAGTGTCTTCCCAATTTTCAACAATATAGTTATAAATGGTAATGGTTTCAATATGCGGAATCATATTATCAATGACATGATCTTGCATCACAATTGTGTCAGGAAGAGCGTATTGTGGCTCTACTCCTTGATTTAAAAATCCTTTAATGAGAAATTTTTTTTTGTTAGATTCCAAAGTTATTGTTTCTTGCTTTGCAAATGGATTGGTTATTAAATTTAATAGAGTTGGTGAAAACCTAGAAATTATATATGTTTCGTCTGGTCCTAACTGAATTTCTGGTTTTTTTAACAGCGTAGCTAGTGTATTATAATCACTCATTTTCATAATAGCAACGTCTTGTTCTAGAGCTTTATCTTTTAAAACTGCAAATTTATATTTTTGATACTGAAATTGATAATTGGTAAGCTCTTGCTCTATCGTAGCAATATGTTTTTGTTCGAATGAATTTCCTGGATCAGATGTATAGGTGAACGGAACGGGATAACGTTCTAAAATAGTTGCTTTTGTGTAATTATTCATAGCAAAGAGCGGTGTAATAATTGTAAAAGCAAGCGCAGATAACATGGTAACAATAAAGAGCATATTAATATTACCACGCGTACGTGCAACTAAATCTGAAATCCATAACATATTTATTTGTTTCATATAAAATCTTCTTCTCTTTTTTAAAATAGATATAAAGAGAAGAATCGTTTGAGAAAATAATAAATACGTTCCAATTGTTACAAGTGGCAAAATGGATAAAATAATAAAGAATACGGAGCCATCTTGTATGTTTTTTTCGGTGACATATCCTTTTGGGTACCCCGCGATATAATAACATAGTCCTAAACAAGCTAAAGCAAATAAAGAAATGAGAATAGAAGGCCGTTTTTCTTTTCTTAACTTTTGCTCGTTTTTAATGAGACGAATCGTTTTACGTGTACGAACAAACATAGGTGTAAACGTAGAAACGATAAAAAATAGAACGATGAAAGTTACAGTTGTGACGATAATTGCCTTTGTAGGCCAATATAAGTAGAGCCCTGTTGCACCTGTTAATTTGGACGTAACCAATAGAAAAAAGTTAGAAAAAACAAGACCACCTTGAATACCAACAAAAATGGCTAATATTCCAATCATCATATTTTCCATAAATACAAGGCGTTTTAATTGTTTCTTAGAGATACCGAGAACTGTTAAAATACCAAATTGTTTTTTACGTACGTTTAAAAATGCTCCAATCGAATACAGCAAGAAAAAGAACGAGAACATGATGATAACAAATTGCGCCATTCCGATTAAATTCATCAGAGGTCCTTGTTCATGTAAGTTCTGTAAACGCGGATGGTACGAGTATACAGTAAGTGAGAAGAAAACCATTATCGAAAAAGCACTACTTAAAAAATATGCAAAATATGCTTTAGAATTACGCATGACATTTTTTAATGCAAATTGCCAAAATGTCATCCACGTCTTCCTCCTAATAATGCTAATACATCAAGTATTTCTTGATAGAACTTTTCTCGATATAGTCCGCGGTGTAATTCATTATAAAGTTCACCATCTTTAATAAAAATCACGCGGTTGCAATAGCTCGCTGCGAACGGGTCATGTGTTACCATTAAGATCGTTGCTTGTTCTTCTTTATTTAATTTTGTAAAAAGTTCCATTACGTCGATTGCTGCTTTAGAGTCTAAATTTCCTGTAGGCTCATCAGCAAGCAAGAGAGATGGATTATGAATAACAGCGCGAGCTACCGCAGTGCGCTGTGCTTGTCCGCCAGAAACTTCGAAAATCCGCTTGTCTAAAATGTGGTCAATCCCAAGTTTCTTTGAAACAATATCTAATCTCTTATCCATTTCTTTTAGCGGAACATTGTCTAACGTTAATGGTAATACGATATTTTCACCAATTGTTAACGTATCTAATAAGTTAAAGTTTTGAAAAACAAACCCTAGTTCTTGGCGGCGGAAAACAGCTAGTTTTTCCCTGCGGAATGTGTGCGGCTGTTTCCCGTTAATAAAAACTTCGCCTGCAGTAGGAGAATCGATTGTTGAAATTACATTTAAGAAAGTAGATTTACCGCTTCCTGAAGGCCCCATAATTGCGACAAATTCTCCTTTATCTACATGTAAATTAATATTTTTTAAAGCGGTATGAGGGACTTTGCCCTCATACACTTTAGAGACATTTTTAATGTGTAAGACTTCTTCCATAAAGAATCACCTTTCTATTTTTTAAAGACTAATATGTCGAGATAGTTTTTGCATATATAAGGAACGAATTAACAAGAAAAAGATAATTTCAACCGCTCCAAATATCGTAAGAACAACTGTAATTTCAGCAAATAATGATAGATTTATGACTTCTTGTAGCATTTTTGTAGCAAACATTGTATGAATGGAAGCCATGATGTACGGAACGAAGAATAAGATCGCTAGCTGAATGGTAGCGGAACGCTTCATTTCAGATTCTGTTAACCCGATTTTTGTAATCGTAATATATTTTTCTTGTTCACTTGTTAAGTCCGTATACATACGGAAGTAAAGGACACTCCCGGCACCAATGAAGAAAATGACACCAAGGAAAGTACCAATAAAGAAGAATGAAGCGGCGCCTAGTTTAATTTGGTATAGCGTATCACTCGCTTCCCACATGATATATAAAGGTTCTTTAGATGCGATACTTTTTCGATCTTTTTCCAATTTATTAATATATTCTTCAGCGATTACATATGTCTTTTCCCAGTCTTGTACTTGAAAGTTATACAGTGTCATATGTCTCATGTTATTCGATAAAGCATGTACTGTATCATCAGATAAAATTAGTAATTGTGGTGTCAGACCAGCTGGTGTTACGCTAAAATTCTCATAATCTTTTACATGTAATGTAAGTGAATTTTGCGAAAGTGTAACGTTTTTTTGTTTGAAATCTTCTTGCAGTGGACTCAATATGTTTTGATATCCATATCCAGGTAGGATGTATGTTTCATTCTCTTTTACAAAAAGGTGCTTGAGATGTAAAGCAGTCGCGAGTTTATTATAGTCACTTTCTTTTAATACATATGCTTCTCTTTCATAAGGAGTGGTTTTGTCCTTTTGTAATGAAACTGCATATAAGTCTGTTTTGAACTTTTTATAGGTAAATTGTTCTTCGCTAAGTCGTTTTTCTAACCAGTCCATATGCTGTGAAGCAAGTGGATTGGCATCGTATGAAATATAGGTGAACGGGAATGGATTATTTTTGGCAACATCCAACTTTATGAATTTCCCAAACCCATATATGAATGTAATCATTGTAAATGCGAGAGTAGATAGCATAGCTACAATAAAAAGCATATTAATATTTGTTCGAATACGGCTTGCCAAATCTGAAATCCACAGCATATTAATTCGCTTCATGTAAAATTTTCGTCTTGTTTTCAAAATCCGAATGAGCAGGAAGCAAATTTGTGAAAAGAAAAAGTATGTTCCAATTGCCACAAGTGACGGAATGACGAAAATGCTAGAAAACATGTAAATCGATCCTATCTTTGGATCTAAAGATAGAAAGAACATTGGATTTCCGGCTAGTATATATCCCGACAGCAAACATAGAGCACCAAATAAAGAAATAAGTATAGATGGTTTTTGCTCTTTTTGCTTTACTTTTCCTTCTTTTAAAAGGCGTACGGCTTTTCTTGTTCGGATGAGCATAGGAGTAAAAGCAGAAACAACGATAAAGAGTCCAAGGAAGATTGTTGCAGTTAAAAGGATGGCCCCTGAAGGCCAATATAAATACAACCCTGGGACGTGTGTGATTTTTCCTGTTACTAATAAGAAAAATTGTGAGAATACGAGTCCAAGTTGAATGCCAACAAAGATGGACAATATCCCAATCAACATATTTTCCATAAAAACAAGACGTTTTAATTGCCTTCTCGATATTCCTAAAACGGTTAAAACTCCAAATTGTTTTTTACGAACTTTTAAGAAAGTACCGATGGAATAAAGCAGAAAGAAAAAGGAAAAGCACACAATGACCACTTCTGAAAATATCATTAACCCTGTAATTCCATCAACTGTACTAAAATTTTGTAGCCGAGGATGAAATAAATACACCGCAAATGAGAAGAAAATCGCAATGGAAAACGCACTGCTTAAAAAATAGGCAAAATAAGCACGGGAATTTCGCGTTACGTTTTTAAATGCAAACTGCCAAAAAGTCATGCTGTATACCTCCAAATCGAAGATATAGATGTAGTCATGTTGCAAAAAATGTATGAGAGTGAGTTCTCATACATTTCGCTGAAATTGTGTATGTTCATTCTTCAATCACCTTCCCCGAGCCGTCTGCTTGATGATTTAAAGCATTATGGAAGATGATCTTAATGCTAGTCCCTTTACCTACTTCAGAGTCTAACTTCACGGAATGACCTAAATAAGAGCAAATTTTACTGACAATATAAAGCCCCATACCAGTTGATTCTCCGAAAGTACGTCCATTTTTCCCTGTATAAAATGGTTCAAATACTCTTCGGATATCTTCCTGCGGGATACCAACACCTTCATCACGAATTTCCAAAATAATATCTTTCCCATTTCGATAGCCAGATAAGAAGACTTTCTTGCCTCGCTCGCCAGAATAGCGAACCGCATTCGTCATTAACTGATAAATAATGAATTTCAGCCACTTTGCATCAGAAGCAACCATAAGATCAGAATGAACTTCTAGAACAGGGAATACACCGTTACGAATAAAGAGTTCTTTTAAGCCGTTAATATTTTTTGTTACGGCATCCTTTAGTGAAATCGTTTCTACATGGAAGTCTTCGTGGAAGTTATTGAGTCTCGCCATATATAACGCCATATCAAGTCCTTGATTTAATCTTTCTAGTTCTTTCTTAAACTTCGGAATGAGATGTTCATCTTCCATTTCTAGTACCATCAGCTGCATAATAGAAACTGGCGTTTTCATTTGATGTACCCAGTGGTTAATAAACAATTGGTGTTCTTGTTGTTTGACTTCATATGATTGCAGTTCTTTTTGGAACAAACGATATTGAGTCCGAACAAGCTCATTTACGCCGTGTGGCATAGGTGCGGTCGCTCTTTCAATAAACGCATCTTCCATTTTTTCCGGTGGCTCACTTAATCTGTGATACATTCTGCGGTTGCGAACATAACGATAAACAAGGAAGCAAATAAATAAATATAAACTTAATACGATGAAATAAAATTTATTGTTTTGAAATCCATCAACTGCATCATAGAGAATAAAAATGATACCGAAATTTAATGCATATAATAGAAAAAATGCAAAATGATCACGCAAAAATAACTTCATGCTTATTCACTCCAAGTTGCGTTAAAACGATACCCTAATCCGCGTACTGTTTCAATTGCGTTTTCAATACCAAGCTCATTAAATTTCTTACGAAGACGTGTAATGTTTACGTTTAGCGTGTTTTCTTCAACGAAGCTTTCATCATCCCAAAGCGCAGCTAATAGATCTTCGCGGTTTGCTGTACGAGGGTGTTTCGATAATAACATTTCAGCTAAGATAGCTTCTTTCTTTGTAAGAAGAACTTGCTTCGTTCCAAAATGGATTTCTGGTCGTTCCGGGAATAATTTTAGCCCTTCAACTTCAACAATTCGTTCTGAAATATTTGGAGCATAATCACCGTAAATACGGCGTAATTGACCTTTAATTTTCGCCATTACAACATCGTAGTGGAATGGTTTTGTAATATAATCATCCGCACCGCTCTCAATCGCCATAATTTGTTCCATCTCACCAGCACGAGCAGAAATGAAAATAATCGGGCAAGTAGATTCATGACGAATCTGACGGCACCAGTAGAAGCCATCGAACTTCGGTAAGTTTACATCTAGAAGCACTAGGTGTGGTTTCACTCTATTAAAAGAATCCATAATATCATCAAAGTTATCCGCAACAACAGCTTCATAACCATATTTTTGAATGTGAGACTGAAGTAAAGATGAGATATTTGGATCGTCTTCAACGATTAAAATTTTATACATATGTATATTCCTCCTAAAAAAACAATTGTAGCTATAGTGTACCATGTGTTTCTTGTCTTTTCATTACCTTGAAACGAGTGCTAGTAAACAGTATAGGACAAAAGTGGAAAAAGTAAAAAGGGTTATGGATATAATTGACAATATACGTTTTTTATTTTAACATTTAGATAAATATCTAAATGTCTAATTATTGAAAGGAAGAAAGACATTGAACCAAGCATTTAAAGCATTAGCAGATCCAACAAGGCGAAAAATATTAGATTTATTAAAAGAAGGCGATTTAACAGCTGGTGAAATTGCCGAACAGTTCAATATGACAAAGCCAAGTATTTCACATCATTTAAGTGCACTTAAAAACGCGGAACTTATACAAGATGAAAAAAGAGGGCAATTTGTTGTGTATTCCTTGAACACAACTGTTTTTCAAGATTTATTAACTTGGGTGTTTGCGTTTACGAATAAAGGGGGAGAGGGGAAATGAAAAAGCATCTTTTTGCAATTATATTAATTCTTACAACTTGCTTAATATGGGCAATTTCTTGGCCATACTTGCCAGATACAATCGCAACCCATTGGAGCGGCGGGACTGCTGATGGATTTTCATCGAAATTAACTGGAATGATGTCTATGGTTGGTATCATGATTGGTTGTTATGTATTTCTAAATGTTTTACAAAAAATTGATCCAAAGAAAGAAAACTATGAAAAGTTTTCTAAAGCTTTGATGATGATAAATAATAGCCTGCTAGTTTTCTTATTTATCGGAAACATAGATATCATTACAAATGGCTTAGGTTATAAATTATTTATTAATCGGGTCCCCGAATTACTTGTTGGAATTTTATTTTTAATTATTGGTAATTATTTACCGCAGTGTAAACCGAATTTCTTTGTGGGTATGCGTAACCCATGGACGTTAAGCAATGAAGAAGTATGGCGCAAAACACATCGCTTTAGCGGAAAAGTATTTGTAGCTTTAGGACTTATGATGATGGTAAGTATTGTTGTGCCAGCTGAATGGAGATCTTATATGATGCTTACAATGATATTAATTGCTGTGGTGTTGACGAATGGATATTCTTATATTTTATATAAAAAGGAACAATTATAAATAGTAGATACGATTCTGTAAGGACGTTTGCAAGTAATGATATGTGGTAAGGATGAAGTCTTATTGCGTATCATTTTAGTTATTTAGGTCTGAATATTCAGTCTTGTTATACGCGAGTTTAAATCGTTTGGGGGAGAGGGCATGTTAGAAATCATAAATTTTAGCAAAACCTACAAAGGTGGCAAAAAAGCAGTAGATGATTTGAGTTTAACTGTTCAAGCGGGAGATATTTTTGGGTTTATCGGACATAACGGCGCTGGGAAAAGTACGACGATTAAGTCACTAGTAGGTGTTATAGACTTTGAGGAGGGCGAAATTTTTGTTGATGGACATTCAGTAAAAAAGGACCCGATTACGTGTAAGAAGGTCATGGCATACATTCCTGATAATCCAGATTTATATGAACAACTAACAGGGATTCAATATTTGAACTTTGTGGCGGATGTTTTTGGGGTGTCTGTAAAGGACAGAGAAGAACGGATACAAACATATGGAGATGCTTTTGAGATTACACCATATTTGGGGGATTTAATATCCTCCTACTCACACGGTATGAAACAAAAAGTAGCGATTATATCAGCAGTTGTGCATCATCCCAAATTATTAGTTTTAGATGAGCCTTTTGTTGGTCTCGATCCAAAGGCGGCTCTTGTACTTAAGGGGATGATGAAGGAACTTTGTGAATCAGGCAGTGCGATTTTCTTTTCTACTCATGTATTAGATGTAGCAGAGAAGTTATGCAATAAGATAGCGATGGTTCATAAAGGGAAACTAGCAATCTCGGGGGAAGTAAAGTCTTTAATCAAGGGAAATTCATTAGAAGAGCTCTTTATGAAGGTGCTTGCTGATGAAGAATAATACGCTAGCGCTTTTAAAAATCCGTCTGATAACGCAGCTTGGTCTAAATACTTTCAAGTATGAAAAAGATAAGAAAAAGAAGCAGAGTAAAATTTTAATTTCAGTATCAATCGCCTTGGTTGCTGCCCTTTTGATGCTATATTGTGGAGGCGCGGCATATGGATTAATCAAACTGGGGATAGGGGAAGTCATTCCAGTTTATGCATTCGTTATTAGCAGTATATTAGTTTTGTTTTTCACTATGTTTAAGGCGAATGGTGAAATTTTTGCCTTTAAGGATTATGATTTTGTCATGTCTTTACCGATTCGTGTAGATACGATTATTGCTAGTAGATTTTTGTATTTGTACGTATTAAATACTGTCTTTTCAATGATCATCATGCTGCCGATGGGGATTATTTATTGTATATATGAGAATCCATCAATATCTTTCTATGTAATGTGGATCATAACTCTGTTTACAGTATCTTTAATTCCAACAACAATTGCGGCTGTTTTTGGTGCATGCATTACGGCGATAGCATCTAAGTTTAGACATGCGAATCGAGTCACTACCGTTTTAAGTTTTATGGCAATTATTATATTTGGCTACTTTATGTTCAAGCAGGGAAATGCGAAATATAGTTTTACTGACTTAGAAGGGATTGGGGCAATCGTTTCAGAGCAATTGACTAAAGTGTATCCGCTAGCTAACATTTTTCAAAAAGCAATTGTCGATGCGAATATAGGAGCTTTTATTCTTTTTGTCAGCATATCAGTTATTTGGTATTATCTTTTTGTAAAAATACTCTCTTTCAAATATAAGCAAATCAATACAGGAGTTTCTACGTACCATACGCGTTCCGATTACAAGATTGATCATATGAAGAAAGAAAAAGTGTTGATTGCATTATATAAAAAAGAACGGAAGCGTTTCTTTTCTTCTACAGTATATGTGATTAATATCGGTCTGGGAGTTGTCATGGCAGTCATATTCTCACTTGCAGTCGTTATAGTAGGGCCAAGTCAATTTATTGGATATCCTGGAATCGAAACGCTTTTACAAAAGGTTGCTCCATTTGTTATTTCAGCAATGATTGCAATGACGTGTACAACGTGTGTGTCATTGTCGCTCGAGGGGAAAAACGTATGGATTATCAAGTCATTGCCTCTTACACCGAAAATGATCTATGACAGTAAGATTCTCATGAATCTTTCACTCAGCATACCTACATCAATTATTAGCGCTATCCTTATGATTATAGGTTTAAAGCCAGGTATTTGGACTTCAATTTTAATCGTAATTACCCCAATCACATATTCCTTTTTTTCAGCAGTATGGGGTGTTTTTATTAATAACCGATTTGCTTATTATGATTGGGTATCAGAAACCCAAGTAGTGAAACAGAGTATGGGAGCTGTTCTTGGTATGCTTGGAGGCATGATTCTGGCAGTCATTCCTGCCTTCCTTATAGGTACTGCTGTGATATCAAACTATAGAATGTTTACTTTTGTAGTTGTTGTAATGATTTCGATTATGACTGCAGTGTTGTATAGCAATGAGTCTAAAAGAAGGATAAAGTGAAGCATTAGTCTAAAAAAGCTGTCTCCAAAAGGGTGTTAAAAATGACCTTTTGGGACAGCTTCTTTACTTTAATAATCAACTAGGAATATATTACCTTTTTACAACTGGTATCCATATTTCACTTTTAAAAGTAGATGAAGTCACATCTTTATTTTCATTCCATAGGATTTCCGGTCCTTCCATTTGTTCATAATTCGAAGATGGAAACCACTCGGAATAAATACGTCCCCATACATTTTGCAATGCATTAGGAAATGGCCCAATTGCTTCAAATATAGCCCATGTTGAGGCAGGAACTTCAAGTTGCTTGAACTGCTCTGGACAAGTTTTCGTTGTTGCGACGCCAATATAGTGATCAAGTTCTCCTTTTTCCTCCATTCTCCCTTCAGAAAAATTGGTAGAAGCACTGATGAGTCCTGTAGGATTCACATTCGAAAGGGTCTTTAATGTGTGAATCGATTGACTATCTAAGCTTTTCCACATAGAAGCAATTTCTTGATTTACACCACTAAAAATAATCGGTACTCGTTTCTTTATACCAACGATGCGAAACGTCTCTTTTTTTTCGATTCGATAGTTCATTTCATTTCCTCCTTTAATGGATAACTGGAAGGTCATTCGTGAGTAAGCCTTAAGGGTATGGCTGCTATTTCTAGCCTCTGACGGTGTTATCCCATGCAGATTTTGAAATGCACGTGAAAAGGAATCTGGCGAGTTGTATCCATATTTTATAGCGATATCAATGACTTTTACATTGCTAGCATTTAGCTCAAATGCTGCAAGAGTAAGGCGTCTACAACGAATATATTCTGAAAGCGACGTGCCTGAAAGGAAGGAAAACATTCTTTTAAAATGGTATTCCGAGCAGAAAGCTAGCCTAGCCACTTCTTTAAAGTCAATGTCATTCGTAAGATTGTCTTCAATATACTGTATTGCTGCATTCATATTTTTAAGCGAATCCATCATATGACCTCCTTTGTTAATAGAATAGCAGGAATGAAATAACCTCATCCGACATTTCGTGCACAATTATATAGGGTACCTTACAGAAATGTAATGTTTCTGTAAGGAGAATGAATGGATGGCTATTTATCCCAATGCTATAGTAGCAAAGTAGTTATTTCATGAAGTTAAATGTCCATGTCTTCTGCTAAGTAGCCTTACATAACTGTCATGTTTGTGTAAGAAACATCGATAGTGGCAAGAGTAGGAGTTAGATATAGTGAAAATAGAGAATAGAAGAAGTGAGGGATATAGAGATGAAAACAGTGTTAGAAGCGAAAAATATTAAAAAAGTATATGATACAGGTGGAAATAAATTTGAAGCGTTAAAAGGTATTAACTTACAAGTGCAAGAAGGTGAATTCGTTGGAATTATGGGACCTTCTGGATCTGGTAAAACGACTCTTTTAAATGTTCTTTCTACAATTGATAATGCAACGAGCGGTGAGATTTTAATTGATGGGAAAGACATTGTGAAAATGAATGATGATAAATTAGCATTGTTCCGCCGTGATCATTTAGGATTCATTTTCCAAGATTATAACTTATTAGATACGCTAACGGTGAAAGAGAACATTGCATTGCCACTTGCGTTATCAAAAGTGAAAGCGAATGAAATTGATCGCCGCGTTCTTGAGATTGCGAAGAAGTTCGGCATCGATCATATTTTAAGTCAATTTCCATACCAAGTATCTGGTGGACAGAAGCAGCGCTGCGCAGCATCACGTGCAATCGTTACAAATCCAAGTATGATTTTTGGGGATGAGCCAACAGGAGCACTTGATTCCAAATCAGCAACAGACTTATTAGAAAGTATGAAGTCATTAAATGAATATGATAATTCAACAATTTTAATGGTAACGCATGATGCGTTTGCGGCAAGTTATTGTAAACGTGTTATCTTCATTAAAGATGGTGAGTTATATAAAGAATTGCACCGCGGGGAATTAACTCGTAAACAATTCTTCCAACAAGTAGTAGACGTAATGTCCGCAATTTCCGGAGGTGCCATGGATGACGTTATCTAGCATTGCCCTCCGCAATATACAGCGGAACTTTAAGGATTATTTTTTATATTTTGCATCTATGATCTTTAGCATCGTCATTTATTTTACATTTAAAGCGCTGCAATATAATTCACAAATGGAAAAAGCAGCGGAAGGATCTAAGAAAATTAGCGGAGCATTCCAAGTTTCCAGTGTGATGCTGATTATTTTCGTAGCGGTATTTATTATATACTCTAACGGGTTCTTTACACGGAAACGTAAAAAAGAAGTTGGATTATATTCACTGCTTGGTATTCGAAAAAGACAAATCGGTAAAATGTTATTTTATGAAAATATGTTGATGGGCTTAATGTCATTAGTAATCGGGATTGCGATTGGTAGTGTACTGTCGAAGTTGTTCCTTGAATTGTTAGTAAGTATGATGGGACTGAATTTAAATGTTCATTTTGAAGTACCAATGTCTGCAATTATTGATACGGCAATTATCTTTTTTGTGATTATCCTTTATACATCACTTCAAGGATATCGTTTAATCTATCGCTTTAAATTAATTGAACTTTTCCGTGCAGAACGTGAAGGAGAAACGATGCCAAAAGGATCAATGATTATGGCATTGATTTCAGTGTTCTTAATCGGTTCTGGCTATTTCTTATCACTGATGTATATTAAAGCAATTAAATATATAGACTTTATGACAGTTGCGCTTTATATTTTACTTGCAACAGTACTTGGTACGTACTTACTATTTATGTTCTTTACAGTATTTGTATTAAAACGAGCAAGACATAAGAAATCATCTTTCTATAACGGTATGAACATGGTAACGACGTCACAGTTACTGTACCGCATTAAAGGAAATGCAAAATCTCTAGCAACTATTGCAATATTAAGTGCGGTAACATTAACGGCAGTTGGTACGTCTGTTACGATGTATTACAACACGTTTAAACAAACGAAAGATTATGCGCCGCACAGTTATTCTTACGAGAAAAAGGATGCGGCACTTGATAATAAAGTAAATGCGATTTTGGGTGAAGAGAAACAGAAGCATCCTGTAACGAACCAATTCGAAATAGAAATGGTTCCTGTTAAAGGGAAGTTTGAAGGCGAAAAAGCAGATATGGGTATGAATACAAATTATTTAGTTACCGAGAAATATCAGCTTGTATCGCAATCAGCATTTAATAACATAGCAAAGAATATGGATATAGAGGCTGTAAGTTTGGCGGCTAACGAGGCATTCGTATTTGATGGTATGTATATTGAAGGGCATGAGTTCAGCACTGTATATAAAGGGAATAAAGCGGTATTCCCGATTGGTAATGAAGCGAAAACATTAACGATTAAAGGTGCTGAAGGACGTAATATAACGAACTTAGGGGAACTATTCGTTGTTGTACCAGATGAAGTATATAAGAGTGCGAAGGCAGTAGCTGACACACGTATCGTTAAAAATATCGATGTAAAAGATGAGAAGAATAGTAAAGTGCTAACAGAGAAATTAAAGAAAGTGATGCCAGCTGGAGAACCAGAAGTTGCGCGACCTTTCAATGATTTCTACACGGGTTTCCATGGTATGCTGGAAGCAACAGGATTAATGATGTTTATCGGTTTATTCTTAGGACTTGTCTTCTTACTAGCAACAGGCTCTATCATTTACTTCAAACAGCTAACAGAAGCAAGTGCAGACCGCGATCGTTACGTTGTACTACGTAAAGTCGGGGTTACAAAACAAGAAATGAAAAAGGCAATTGCGAAACAAGTAAGCTTTATCTTTGCAATTCCATTAGTAGTAGGGATTTGCCACAGCTTATTTGCATTAAAAGGATTATCAACGTTAATGCCATATGAAATTTTGATTCCATTATTAATGAGTATTGGTGTGTATAGCGTCATTTATATTGGATATTACTTCTTAACAGTTCGTTCTTATTACAAGATCGTGAGCTCGAAGTAATGAAAGGAGCAGCTATCGCTAGAAGCGATAGCTGCTTTTTTACATCTTCATAAAATCTTAAGAAATTCCCATGCTATTTTTTAAAAAATGATAGTTATACTTGGAGCTATATTAGACGATATTGAATGAACGGGAGAGGTTAGAGATGCAACTTATTACATTCTTAACCGAATTTGTGAAACATCCAAAGAATACTGGAGCAATTGCACCTAGTTCTAACATATTAGCCAAAAAGATGGTAGGCGCGATTAATTTCGAAGAAGCAAAGTATATTCTAGAATTGGGACCTGGAACAGGATCATTCACGAGAGAGATTATAAAGAGAAAAAAAGAACATACAATATTTATCTTGATTGAAATTAATGAAGTTTTTTTCAAAAAGTTACAGAAGCAGTTTAAGGACGATCCAAACGTTTTGGTTATACATGGATCAGCTGAGAACATAAAGAAATATATAAAGGAGTTACAAATAGAGAAGGTTGATTATGTATTATCAGGGTTACCTTTTACATCCTTACCAACGGAAGTATCATCTCGTATTTTATCCAGTGTAATGGAGTCATTAAGTGAGGATGGCGAGTTTATTACGTTTCAATATTCGCTTGCAAGGAAAGCATTTATCCAAACCTTTTTTCAGGAAATTTCACTAAAAAAGGTTTGGTTGAATCTTCCTCCAGCACATGTTCTTAGTTGTAGAAAAAGGCTAGGAGGTCATACGCCTAATGGAATTACATGAATTGTTATCCTATATTGAGCAGTATGGCTATGCGGCTTTATTCTTTTGTTTATGGCTTGGGATTGTAGGTATGCCAATTCCAGATGAAATGATTGTGATGAGTGGTGGGTTTGTATCGTCAGTAGGCATACTAAGTGTAATTCCGGCATTTTTATTAACCTATTTAGGTGTCGTATCCGGCCTCTCTTTAGGGTATATACTTGGAAAGGTTTTTGGTGATAAAGTACTTGATAAATTGATGAAAAAGAAAAAGGCGAAGTATCTTTTACAATCACAAGAAATGATTGGTAAATATGGACATTATGCATTAGTAACAAGTTATTTTATACCTGTCGTTAGACATATTGTTCCTTATTTGGTTGGTATGAATCGTATGTCATTTAAAACATATGCTTTGTATTCATACACGACGGGATTTATGTGGACGTTGCTTTATTTTATGCTTGGTTCTATGTTTGGTAAACACATCGAGGCGATTGTAGAACTTGCGACGAAGTATGGCCTCTATTTTGGTGGCACAATTGTCGTCATAGCAAGTGTTTTATATTTATATATACAAAAGAAAAATCAGGTAATAGGATAGATTACTTGTCTAAATATTCGTAGACAGTAAGGAAAAAAGCAGCTATTTTAAGTAATAGCTGCTTTTTTCAATCATTTATTTCAAATTCATAATTAGGAAGTAAACTTGCACTGTAGATAAGGAGAAAGAGGATCTTCTCTTTATTGGATTTCATAATTGAGGAATCTAGGGGAAATGGAACCTAATCTTTACAATTTTTGTAGTAGTCGTGTCCCGCTATTCATATCACCTTTACATAAAGGACATTTGGGTTCTTCTTCTAAAGAAAAGTTTTTACGCATCCATCCTAAACAATCTTCTGTTTGGCATTCCCATACAGCGATTTCTTCTGGATCTTCTACAGGCTTATTATTTCTTTTCCAATACATACAATCACTCCTCTAAAGTGAAAAATTTTTCTAAAAAAAATAAAAAGGTTGTTAACGTTTTTTGTTAACAACCTTTTATATTTTTAATTATAATGTTTATTTTATAAAAATGCGAACTTTATAAATTACCAAAGTATAACAAGGACTCTATTATACTAATTCTGGGTTATAAATCATCGCAAAATGTCCTGGCAATAATTTAATTTGGCACGGTGTATGAAGAGAGCTCTCTCCTACCTAAAAAGAAAGGTTTTATGTTGGTTTTTTAATTTGTATTTATATAGTAGTGGATGATATGAATAAACTTCCATCAAAAATTGATGGAAGTTGTATGTGGTTTTATTTTTCTGTTACTACTGAAGCGATAAATGGTAAGTTACGATATTTTTCTGCACAGTCAATGCCATAGCCGACGATAAATTCATCTGGAATTTGGAAGCCTACATACTCGGCTGTCAAATCAACTTTACGACGCTCTGGTTTATCAAGTAATGTACAGAACTTTAATGCTTTTGGTTTATGCATAAAGAAGTGGTCTTTTAAGAAGTGAAGTGTTAAGCCAGAATCGATAATGTCTTCTACAACAATTACATTTTTGCCTGTAATGTTGACATCGATATCTTTTAACAATTTAACTTTTCCTGTTGTTTCCGTTTGGTTGCCGTAACTAGATGCAGAGATAAAGTCGATTGTTACTTCATTTTTAATGTGACGAATTAAATCAGCAGCAAAGACGAAAGAACCTTTTAGTACTGCGATCACAACGATTTCTTCTCCTTCAAAATCGCGTTCAATTTGCAGTGCTAGTTCTTTTACCTTTGTTTGTAATGCTTCTTCAGAGATTAAAGTATCTTTTATTTCAATTTTCATTAGGATCCTCCTGCGTTGTAAAACTTGTGAACATTTTGACTGTAAAGGATTGAAGGGGAAAAGTCAAAAAAGAGAAATACATATTGGCTAAAGGTTTATATTAGGAAAGCCAGAATAAAATAAAATGAAAGTTCGATTTGAAGTTTTCATGATCCGTTCATGCTAGAGAAATTGAGAGGAGAATGGAATGTTTAAAAAAATAATCTCAATAATTCTTCAACTATTTATTATGATTATGCTATTTGTAGTGATTGTAAGTCTTCCGATGTTATTTATAAATGGGAAGAAAGTTGGAATACATGTAGAGCATTTTTTTACACAATGTATACATGTTATCTCTGCACTTATACATCCAGAAGAGTTAAAGCTGAAAATGGCTACACAAGTAGCGACTGTTTCAAACAATGTACAAATATTTAAGATACAAGAAAGGGAATTTCCCTTATTTCCACTTATATTTAAGCCATATACATATTCACTCGTGCTTATACTTGGAGCGCTTATAGTTTCTATATGTTCGTCTTTTTTATGTAGTATCATTGCGGCGGTTTCACCGAGGCGTGTACAGAGAGTGATAGAAGAAGCTGTATTTTTTCTTAAAACAATTCCAGATGTCTTCCTAATTTTTTTTCTTCAACTTTTCATGGTAAGTATATATAGGTATACCGGATTTTTACCACTACATCCATTTTCTACGATGCAAAATACATCTATTGTATTACCACTTCTCATTTTAGCTATTATACCTACCATCTCTTTATTCCAATTTCAAATGCTACTTATAAATGAGGAGCAGAAGCAAGGTTATGTTATGTTTGCGAGAGCGAAAGGGTTTGGTAACATGTATATTTTGTGCAGGCATATTTTTCGCAATATGGTTGTTTCAGTTGTGAATCATATTGAATCAATATTACTAGCCTTGATAACGAGCTTATTCGTTTTTGAGTATATGTTTAACATAAGAGGTTTATTTTCGATTTTGATTAGCGGTCAAGATCTGGTGGTTATCGTTTATTTGCTGCTGTTATTTATAGTGCCTATGTATGGAGTAATAGTAGGATTGAATTGGTTAAGGAGGAAGTTGTATGCATAGCCAGCGTTATAAGTACTTCTTATTCCCGATTATTTTATTATTAATAATAAGTATTGCACTCCCATATTTTCAAGAGGAGTCTAAGGTAGTGGAATATCGATACAATGAAAAAGGAGAAATTGTTGAAGCGGCTCCTTTTTCAATTTCCCGTGCACATTGGTTTGGAACGGATCGTGAAGGAGAAGATTTATTTTATAAAGTAATAGATGGGGCTAAGTACACAATTTTAATTTCATTTTTTGTGGCAGTTGCTAGAGTAATCATTTCTTTATTGATGAGCCTGTTCATTCATAATGATAAGTGGGGAATTTTTTTCTTACAACGTGTTACTGTTAGTTTGCAATTTTTTCCGCAAACGTTATTTTGTATCTTATTTCTTACACCATTTATCATTTATGAGCTACGAACGAAACCTATTGTCACAAATATAGAAGTACTATGTATACAATTTCTTGTATTCGTTTTTGTAGCAGTGCCAGGAATGACACGATTTTTTCATAAAGAAGTTCAGCAACTTTGGAACAAGGAATATGTAAAGAGTTCTTTCTTATTAGGAGGAAGCAGATGGCATGTGTTTCGAACTCATATTATGAAAGTATTACAACCACAAATTATATTTCAAATTGGAGAGCAAATGGTGCAAGTATTATTAATTATGTTACATCTTGCTCTGTTTAAATTATTTTTAGGGGGAACGAAAATTGTTTCCGGGCAAGCTCATGATCAATTTAGTATATATGTTCCATACCTAAATGACTGGGCAAATTTAATTAGTTATTACTATGGAGAATTAATGCTAGAGCCAAGAATTATTATAATCCCAGTTATGTTTTATATGATTCTTTTATATTGTATGACGAAAGTAGTGAACGGATATAAACATAATAGAATAGAGTAAGCAGAAGATTTATATAGAGTATTATTTTTCGTCCAACGTGGTTAGAGAGTAGAGGTGAGGAAATAAAAAAGAATTTGATTTATCTTAGAGGAATTCCTTTATTTGTATAATAGCATTCTTTTTACAAAAATCCCCACAAAATAATCTGATGATATACTGATCATATTGAGAAAGCGCTTCTATGGAGGGTGATAATCATGAAAAAGAAACAGTACACAAGTGTTACATTTATAAAAGCATTACTTTTAACAATTGTTCTTGGTATGTTGGCTTACTTAATTGATGTTCCTGCTATTCGCATTCCACTCATTGGGATGACTTTAGTTCTTGGAGCAATTTCTCATGGAATGATGTTGCAACTGTATGAAGCTGGATTAGATGATATGAAAAAATATATAGATGAAAAATGATTAAAAACCCTCCATTCGTTTAGATGAAGGTTTTTTTCATTTCTTACAAAAATGTAAGGTGATTTGTAAGAAAAATCGATAGTTGAGTAGTCGTCTTTTGGATAAACTTATAGATGTAAGGTAAAAGGCAAGCACATTTTAGGTAAAATAAGCTTTAGGCACTATATGTGAAAAGGAGTAGGAGGGAATGGAGAAACGTTGGACGACCCTTGCTTTGTTATCAACTAGTAATAAGATGGTACTAGATGAAGAGATGTGCCTTTTGCACTTGTTTGATCGGGAAAACGATCATTCTTCTTCACAGTTTACAATGAAGTGGTGTAAATGGAGCGAAAGTTGTAAGTTTGAAGAAGAGACCCCTAATGAAGAGCAAAGGATCATTCTCACAAACCCGATAGAGGCATGGGCCTTCCAACGTCGTAAGTGTAACGTCAAAAATCACTTAAAGAAAACTGAGCCGAGACAATTAGTTATCACTCCAGCCCCTTTTATTCTAAACTCACGCGAAAGTAACAATTAGACACTGAGACACAGAAAAAGCATTGTAGAGGGAATCTACAATGCTTTTTTATCCCGTATAAATTTCCATTTATACGGGATAAAAAAGGAATTTAGTAAAAGAGAAACATCTATATTAATTGTAAGGATGTAACGGTGAAATGTTACTATTAAAATATAAAAGTAACAAAAATGATAAAAATATTACATTTGTATTACAAAAGAGTTGTTTATCCCTATAATTCGTAATATAATTTACTTGTAGGGTATAGAAACTAAAAAATAATTTATTATTTGGGAGACTGGGAAAAATGAAAAAAATTATTTTGCTAGTTTTAATGTCTGTAATGTTTTTAGTACCTGCCGTTTCTCATGCAGAAACAAGTGGAAATGTAAATCAGGCTGTCCCGAAAGAAGAACAAGCTATACAAAAAATGGGATGGGTAAAAGATGGAGATTCATGGTATTACTTTGATAAAGATGGAAAAGCTCATGAAGGATGGTTAAGTTATAACGGAAATTGGTATTACTTTATAGATAGAATCATGGTGCAAAAAGATTATGTTAGGGTAAATGGAAGAGATTATTATTTAGGTAATGATGGTGTTATGCAGACTGGTTGGATAGCAGATGGTGAAGATCGCTGGTTATATGCAAACCAAGATGGATCATTCAAAACAGGTTGGGTGAAGGAAGGAAATAAGTGGTATTATATTCATCGTGGATTAATGGCAACTGGATGGGTAAGAAATGATACAGGTTGGTATTATATGAATCCGAATGGTACGATGAAAACAGGTTGGTTACAAGAATCTGGGAACTGGTATTATTTAAAATCTGACGGTGCAATGGCAACAGGCAAACACTTAATTAATGGTACTTGGTATTCATTTAAAGATAACGGTGTTATGCTCTAGATATTTAAAAAAAGAGGCTGTCGAAAGTAGTTGAATTAGCTACTTTCGACAGCCTTTTTTTATTCCGTAAATAGAGAGGTGTGCATAGGGAATTTTGCTTTCTTGAAGGTAATTGAATCTTTAAGAAAAATCCATTTCATCTGCATCTCATATTTACATAACAGATATATTCTATAAATACATCCGATGCGATGTGAAAAAAGTATACTAAGGAGAGATATAAAATGAAAAAGAAACTTTTACCAATCTGTGCGATGGCACTTTTATCAGTAGGATATTCTTCGGTAGCAAGTGCGTCTACTGGGACAATGACAAAGGAAGAAGTAGCACAAGTACAGCAAGATACAACGAAAAAAGAAGCAGCAATGCAGGAACAACAAAAACAAGATAAGATGAAAAAAGAAGCGGCAGTGCAAGAGCAACAAAAACAAGATCAAATGAAAAAAGAAGCGGTAGTGCAAGAGCAACAAAAACAAGATCAAATGAAAAAAGAAGCAGCAATGCAGGAACAGCAAAAACAAGATAAGATGAAAAAAGAAGGAATTCAAGAGCAACAAAAACAAGATCAAATGAAAAAAGAAGCAGCAGTGCAAGCTACAAAAGGTGAAAAACTACCAAATACAGCATCAAATAGCATAACAATGATGACGTTAAGCGCGTGCCTTGTAGCATTAGGATCATTGTTTGGATTTACGCGCCGTAAAATTAAAGCGTAAAACAAAATATAAATTAGTCTATAAAGAATGGGATAATTTCATATATTAAAAATGGTAGGATATCCCTACCATTTTTTGCATGGAGGGATTAAAGTGAGACTTATAAATCGTATTGGACTTGCTTTCATGATAGTCGGTATTCTTATGGGGGCGTATTATTTTTTTGAATGGTATAAAGGAAAAAGTTCCGCACAAGATTTAACGGCAGAAGAGATAAAGCATTTTGAAAAAATAGAATTAAAAGGGCATTCCACTGAAACATCTGTGAATTCTCAAGTACCCTCTTCTCAAACGCAATATAAAGAGGGAGAGAAAGTAGCGATGTTAAATATCCCAAAAATAAAGAAGAAGTTCTCTATATATTGGGGGGCAAGTGATACCACATTGAAAAAAGGGGTAGGTATGTTTGTTAGTGATATGACAACAGCTCCATCTGAAGGAGGACACACTGTACTGAGTGGACATCGCGATACTGTATTTACAGAGCTAGGAGAGCTTAAAGAAAAAGATAACCTCATTGTGGAATACGATAATAAGATTTATACTTATGAAATTCAAAAAATGTGGATTACACATGCGGATGATCGCACAGTCATAGTAAAGAAAGAAGAACCAACATTAACGCTGACGACGTGCTATCCATTTGATTATATAGGTGATGCACCAGATCGATATATTATTGAAGCGAAATTGATTGCTACTGATTCAAAATGAGAGTATAGTACTCTGTCTTTAGCTATTTAGAATGAGAGAAGGGGGAAATAGGGCATGACAAAAACAATTTTAATTGTTGAGGATGAAGATATTTTACGCGAAATATTGAAAGATTATTTTCTAAATGAACAATATAAAGTACTTGAGGCAAGAGATGGGAAAGAAGCTTTATCCTTGTTTGAAGAAGAAGAGGTTCATTTAGTTATTCTTGATATCATGTTACCGGAATTGGATGGTTGGTCTGTTTGCCGAAGAATCCGTAAAACGTCTCAAGTGCCGATTATTATGCTCACGGCACGTGTGGATGAAGATGATACGTTACTTGGATTTGAGTTAGGAGCGGATGATTATGTAACGAAGCCATATAGTCCGCCTATTTTACTAGCGAGGGCAAAGCGATTACTTGAAAGTCGAATACTTACAAGTAAATCTCCAAGTAATGAAGATGATACGCTATCTATTCATGGAATTTGTGTTCATTTCCCATCACGTATCGTTACGATAGAGGGAGTGGACATTAATTTAACACATACAGAGTTTGAGATATTGACCTATTTTATGCAGAATCAAGGGATTGTTTTGACAAGAGAGCAATTGATTTCAAGAATTTGGGGATATGAATTTGCTGGTGATGACCGGACAGTGAATAGTCATATCCGTAATTTACGAAATAAATTAGGAGATAAAGCAAAGTACATTACGACTGTTGTTCGGATGGGGTATAAATTTGAGGGGAATGTATGAGCAAAGGGATTGTACTCAAATTATTTATTCTCACAACAGCACTATGCATGTTGATTTTAGCGACGATTTTTATTGGACAAACGATATTTTTTAAACAATATTATGCCAACAGAAAAGTAAATGATATTCAAACAAATATAAGCTCCTTTGAGAGAGAGTATTTGAATAGTGATGGTAACACAGAAGCAATTCAGAAACTGGAACAAGATTTTTATAGAGAAAATAATACATGGATTACAGCATTAGATAGTGATGGAAATTTAAAACATGCGACTGATTTTTATTTAGAAGTAAAGCTGGATCGGCTGTCGCAGAAGGAACTTGGAAAAACAAACCTTATAATCCCTCTCTATTATCTTATGGGGATAGAAGAGGTTGAAAATGAAAAAATGCCGTATTTTTCAGGGTTGCAAATTTCAGTTTATGGAATGGTTAGAGATTCTACATTTGTTCCTGCTGTATTAAATTTAAGTAAGGGTATAAATTGGTCCAACAAGCCATTAGATAAGAAAATAAATGAAATAGCTCCTAAGGTGAAAGAGGAAAAGAAAAGTGCTGCTCAAGTTCCTAGTACTGGTTTTGGGGGAACCGTTACAAAAGTGCAACTACCTGATAGTAAAGGGATAGTGAATCCACTTTATAAAAACACTTTGTTCTTGGAGAGTATAAAAGAATTTCAAGCGGACTTACTGTTAAATGAAAATAAAGATAACAATGATGCCTTAAGAATAAATGACTATGAAAAAAATGATATAAAATATAAATTATTAATCAAACCGATAAAGGAAAAGGATGGCTCTTTAACATATATATTCGCGATGGCGTCCTTGCAGCCCGTAGATGAAGCAGTACAAATGGTAAAGGATTATTATGTATATATTATTGCATTTGTGCTAGTACTTACCTTGTTGGCATCTTTTTATTACTCAAAACAAATTGCAAAACCGCTATTACGAATTAATGATACAACGAAAAAAATTGCACATTTAGATTTTTCGGAAAGAATCCCAATTACTTCAAAAGATGAGATTGGCGATTTATCTAACAACATTAATATATTATCAAATACATTGCACACACATATTGAACAATTAGAACAAGATATTGAAAAAGAAAGAAAGCTAGAAAATACGAGAAAAGAATTTATTTCAGGTGTCTCACATGAATTGAAAACACCGCTAAGTATTATGAAAAGCTGTATTTCGATTCTAAAAGATGGGGTAGCCGAACATAAGAAAGAATATTATTTTCAGGCAATGGAAAAAGAAGTGGATAAGATGGATATGTTAATTTTGGACATGCTGGAGTTAGCTAAATTTGAATCTGGCACGTATAAAATGCAGATGGATACTTTTCATATTGATGAGGTCATTGAGCATATATGTGGACAACTATCATTAGAAATAGAGAAGAAACAACTTCATATTCACAAACACATATCTCCAGCTCAAGTTGTTGCAAATCAACATCGCATTGAGCAAGTAATTGTCAATTTCATTACGAATGCAATCCGTTATACACCTGAAAAAGAGGATATTATTATTTCTACAATAGATGAGCTAAATCAAATAAAGATTTGTATAGAAAATAAAGGCACTCATATTGAAGAAGAACAATTAGATAAAATATGGGACCGTTTTTACCGTATAGATACAGCTCGTCAACGTTCAAACGGTGGAACGGGACTCGGACTTGCTATTTCCAAAAATATTTTGGAACTTCATGGCGTAGAGTATGGTGTAAATAATACAGCAGATGGTGTGTTGTTTTACTTCTATTTAAATAAAAAAGTGTAGTAGGGTTTGTCTAAATACACAGAATGAAAAAGGTCTTTCTCAGTAGAGAAAGGCCTTTTGGTTTTTATCACGTATTAACGGACAGTAAGACCCCCACCTTCACTTCGTTTAGAGGAGGGGGTCTTCTCGGTTAAAATGATAAAAAATAAGACTGCCATTTAGGCACTCTTATTTTTAAAATTCATATTATGCGCACCAATACTTTTAAATAAGCGTGGTGAAGTTGAAAACAGGAGTAGTAGTAATACTGTGCATAATGCAAATGAACCGAGCATTGTACTACCATTCACGATCAATGAATAAAGAACAGCTGACTGTCCTGGTGGTGCGTACTTCCCAAAGAAGATAACACCAGCAATAAAGTGACAGAAATAACGGGCAAAGCTACCAACAAATGTAGCAAGGATAATATAAAAAAGCGCCTTTTTCCCTTGCCCGCTTTTTGATGAAGGTTTATCTTTGCGGCTACCAATGTCGGATTGTACGTTAGATGTATGTTGGTTGTTCGCAAGTGCCTTTTGAATTGGACGATAGAATAAACCAGCAAAACCGATAAAAGCAAATGCAACGAAGTACTCAATAAACGCTTGAACTGGCGTTAAAATGTAAGCATCGCCGACTACAATTTGTAGTAGACCCCAAATGAGTCCTCCTAAGAAAGCAGTTTTAAAGCCCCAGCGGTAAGCGATAATAAAAATAGGAATCATTGCAAATGAAACAGAACCGCCTGTTGGAAGTTTAAGTGATAGTGGCAAAATGTCGATAATCAAGGCGAAGGCTGCAAGGATTGCAGATTCAATCATCGCTTGTAAATTGGTGTTACGCATGTTGTTAATCCCCCTAAATCCAAGTTGCACAAAAAAGAATACTTATCATAGGGAGATATGAAATACGTAAGTAGAAAAAGAATGAGGTATTTCAAGTTCAACGTTTGCACAATTCCTACGTTAGCATTAACTAACAGGTTCTAAGGGTCGGAACGAAGTGTTCCCTCTCAGCAGCAAAGCTCCCCCTGTGATAACGAGATTCTTTATTTGTTAGGTTTATTGTAATTGAAATGGATGAGAATGGCAAATGAATATATAAATACAAATTGAAACGGCATAAAAACCTTCTTTCTAGCTGGAAGAGAGGATTCGGCCATGGATAGAAGCGGTCAGACTCTCTTCCTGCTCCACGCCAAGTGAAAGCAAAAGGAGAAAACGAGTGGAGATCTCCTTTTATTTTCATAGCAGCGACTTATATGCCAGCAAATCAACATGGATATATATAATTCTCCCGAAATGTTAATAAATAGGAAGAAAAAATATATAGTACTTGATTCATAGAATGTGATATAATTTTCTTGAAAATAATTATCATTCTCTTTCGAGGGGGAAGATTATGAGCTTAGTTGATATTAAAATAGGTGAAAAAGTATTAGTTAAAAATTTACAAACGTTAGATAAATTATTAAAGCGGAGATTAGCTGCTTTTGGTCTTTCAGAAGGAAGTGAACTTCGTATGAAACAAAAAGCGATGTTTAAAGGGCCGTGTACATTAGAGTGCCGTGGACAATTAATTAGTATTCGTCATTGTGACGCGAAAATGATAAAGGTGGAATTAGCGTGAATAAGGTTGCATTGCTAGGGAACCCGAATACAGGGAAAACATCATTATTTAATGCGCTGACGGGTTCGTATGAATATGTAGGAAACTGGAGCGGAGTAACAGTAGAAAAGAAGGTTGGTAAGTTAAAGGGGAAGCAAGGGACATTAATTGATTTACCAGGTATATATGATTTAAATCCTGTTTCTCGTGATGAAGGTGTCGTTACAAAGTTTCTACTAACAGAAGAATTTCATCATATGCTAAATATTGTTGACTCTTCTCAATTTGAGCGCAATATGCATTTAACATTGCAACTACTAGAGTTTGGTAAACCAGTTTCTATCGGTTTAAATATGATTGATGTTGCGAAGCAACGCGGAATTGTTATTAATGCGAACAGATTGTCAGAAGTATTAGGAGTAACGGTCGTTCCTGTTGTTGCGAGAAGTGGTAAAGGTTGTGAAGAATTACTGGCTACTCTTCATGAGAACGAGAAGAAAGAGAAAAAGTCTTTCATTCTTTCTTATGGTAAAGAAGTAGATGCAGGTATTGAAGAAATCATGGATCTTTTAACTCAAGCAAATTATGAGCATCCTAGATGGCTTACACTTCAATTTTTAAGTAATAACGAAGTAGTAGAACAAGAAGTTAAAAGATTGCCTGTTTATGAAAAGCTTGTAGCAATTCGTTCTAAATTAGAAGCGAAACTTGATAGTACGCTAGAACAGCATATTTACCGGACACGTGCAGCGTATATTGAAAAGTTAAAAACAAATGTCATTCAGCATGAAAAGGAAGGAAAGATTCCCTTTTCAGAAAAAATTGATAAGTTAATTACACATAAAATTTTAGGACTTCCAATCTTTTTAGCAGTTATGTTTTTTATTTTTCAGGTTACGTTTACGTGGATCGGTACGCCTTTATCAGATATGCTTGATGAATTTCTTGGTGGGCAGTTTACGGATTGGGTAACGGCAGGTTTAACAAACATTGGTGCCTCTGAGTTTATTCAAGCGCTCGTTACAGAGGGGATTATTGCCGGCGTTGGTGCGGTATTAGTATTCGTTCCACAAATTTTTGCATTGTTCTTCTTTATTTCGTTATTAGAAGACTCAGGGTATATGGCCCGCATTGCAGTTGTAATGGACCGTATTATGGAATTCTTTGGTTTAAACGGAAAAGCATTTATTCCTATGATTATCGGTTTTGGTTGTAACGTTCCTGGGATTATGGCAGCGAGAACGATTGAGCAGGAAAAAGAAAGATTACTTACCGTTTTAGTAACACCATTTATGTCTTGTTCAGCGCGTTTACCTGTATATGCATTATTTGCGGGAGTCTTTTTCCCGAATAGTCAAGCGACTGTTGTGTTCTCTTTATACATTGCAGGTATTGTACTTGCTTTACTCGTTACAAAAGTAATGTCTCTTACTGTTTTAAAAGAAGAAAAATCTATTTTCGTTATTGAGCTTCCGCCTTATCGTGTACCACAAGCAAAAACATTGTGGCTTAGTACGTGGGAAAAAGGAAAAGGTTTCGTACGTAAAGCTGGTACATTTATCTTTGGTGGATCTGTTGTTATCTGGTTACTCAACTATGCTGGTCCATCTGGATTTGGCGTAGATATGGGAGATAGTTTCTTAGCAATGATTGGTGGGTTCGTGGCACCAATTTTAGTACCGCTCGGTTTTGGAACGTGGCAAGCAGCGGCATCATTATTAACAGGATTTTTAGCAAAAGAAGTTGTTGTTTCTACAATGGCCATTATTTATGCGGTGAAAGAAGATGTATTAGGAAATGTAATGGGAGCGCACTATACTGCATTATCAGCATATGCGTTTATGTTCTTCATTTTATTATATGTTCCATGTTTGGCGACAGTAGCTGTTATTCGTCGTGAAACAGGATCTGTCAAGTGGACAATTTTCTCTGTTGTTTATCCACTTATAGTGGCTTATGTATTAACGTTCGTTATATACCAAGTCGGATCCTTACTCGGATTCTAGAAGGAGATGTATCATAATGATGGTCAATATTGTAATTGGAGCTATCATTTTTGGTTATGCAGGATATACATTATTCAATTTTGTGAAGAGAAGTAAAAAAGGGAAATGCGCAGCATGTTCCTTAAATAAATCATGTCAGTCAAATAGTTGTAGTCCTGATATGGAGCAAGTCGTTAATAAGTAGAAAAAAGCTTTGCGGATTTCGCAAAGCTTTTTTTATCCCGCATTAACGGACAGTAACACTCCCACCTCAAAATTCAGCGAAAGCAAAGAAGTTAGATGGGAGATGAACTGTCCGTAAAAGCCCGATTGGTGAGGGCTAATAATCAGTGGGGGATGGAGAAAACCCCCACTGATTAAAGTTTCACTTTATGACTTGCTATTTAATTTTCACAAGTTGTGATGCGTCTAACCCGATCCCTACTAATTTTTTCATTTTTCCTGTCTCCTTTTTATATAATAGTAAATACAAATGTATTGTTTTTAAAATTTAGAGAAGCAAAAGTGTTTTTGGTTTTAACCTCGACTTCTGATTTCATTTTATAAGAATAACGCCCTTCTACCTATCGAGTTAGCTTACAGTAACATTACAATGATGTAATTTAGTGAAAAGAGTTAAAAGTGTGAGAAATGGCAACTAAAAACATAACCTTTTTTGATTAGATGTTATTTGTATTACGAACGTTTTATTTAATAAACTCCGAAATTCCTTTTAACAGGAAAAGAATACTTACTACCCAAGTGATTCCTGATAAGGCTAATTGAAGTGAATTTTCTTCTGATGCCATATTGTAGTTAGAAAAGTTAGGTCCAATTAGGAGGGTTATCAGGAGGAATAAGCTTAAAGAAAGGATTAAGAAGTGTGCAATAAACCAGATGATATTTTTTCTTTGTACTTAATGAACCAATATATTAGAAGTATTAAAGAAACAATAACTACAAGATAGGAACCTGTAACTAAATACTCTCTAACCTCTTGTTCCATCGGTATATACATATCACTCATTTCATCTAAGCATCTATATCTATTTTTAGTATGAGTCATTATTATTTTGGATAGTCCTTAGGGTGCTGGGAATTGCTTCGAATTGATTGTATATCAATCAGATGTGCCTTTTTGTTTTGACTTCTTTATTTATAGTGGTTTGAATAATTGATTTTGAGGATATCAAAGGATTTGATATGAGGTCAATGTTGAGAAGGGAATGTCATATTATAGTTTGCATATTCAAGAAATAACATGTAAGGACATTTTAGTTTTGATATAATGTACACATAGGCTTTAAAAATGAATATTCTTACTGTAGAGGAAGAATTTTTAGTTTTCCAGGTATTGAATTTGAAATATGAAGCAGTTTATAGGAGGAGTTTAAATGTCTGTTTTTAAACGATTAAGAGATTTAACGATGTCAAATGTGTATGCATTAATTGAAAAGGCAGAAGATCCAGTTAAGATGACGGATCAATATTTACGCGATATGCAAGAGGATGTACAAGAAGCTGAGAAGAGTGTAGCAGCTCAAATTGCGCTTGAGAAAAAGTTTAAATTATTGTTTGAAGAACAAGAAGCACTTGTAAAGAAACGTGAAGAACAAGCACATATGGCTGTTCAAGCAAATAATATTGATCTTGCGCGCCGTGCTTTAGAAGAAAAACAAAATGCAGAGCAAAAGATGAATGAATACAAAGCGAGCTATGAGCAAAATAAAGCAGCTGCTGATAATCTTCGTGCGAAATTGGAAGAAATGCGCAAACAATTAACTGAACTGAGAAATAAACGTGAAACACTTGTGGCGCGTGTGAACGCAGCGAAAGCACAAAAGAATATTAATCAAGCAATGTCTGGATTTGATGCAAATACAGCAAAAGCTGGTTTAAGCCGTATGGAAGAAAAAGCTCTTCAATTAGAGGCTGAAGCAGAAGCAAGCGGTGAAATTTATAAAAAAGAAAAGTCGTTAGATGATGAATTTGCGGCTTTAAATAAAAACTCAGCTGTGGATGATGAACTAGCACGTATTATGAAACAGTATGAGAAATAATATAAAAATGAAAAACTTTTCTTTTTAGGTTGGAGAGAGGATCCGCCCGTGCATAGGAGCGGTCAGTGCCCTTTTTCGCCCCATGCCGCGTGAAAACAAAAAGAGGAGACCTGTTTTTGTTTTCATAGCCGCGGTTTATGTGTTGGAAAATCAAAATGGATATATAGAAGATAAAGGAACCGACATGTCATGAAAATCAATCATGTCGGTTTTCTATTATTCTCTAGAGGAGGTTTCACCATGACATGGATGAATGTGTTAGCCATGCTTGTATGGACAGGAGCAAGCGCTGTTCTTTTATTTGTACTTATGTGGGTTGATTCTATCTTTACAAAATATAATGATTTGGCAGAAATTAAAAAAGGGAATATTGCTGTGACAACGCGCTTTATTATGAAGTTATTTGCGCAAGGATATATTTTGTCACAGTCGATTACGAAAGCAAATGATTTATGGCAAGCGCTGCTTGCATCGGCAGTTTCATTCGTTATTTTGTTAGTTGTAGAAATGTTTATCGAACTCATTTTGAAAAAAGTGGCTGGTTTAGATTTAGAAGGGGGAACGAAACAAGGGAATGTTGCACACGCTTTATTAGCTGGTTCGTTACATGTTGTCGGGGCCCTCATTTTAGCAGCTTGTCTATAACGAGAAAAGGAGGGGATAGATTATGAGTTTATTCAAACGAATTAAAAATATAATGAAAAGTCCGGAGCCCGTTAAGCCAGAAAAAAGCCTATTAACGTTAACGCCTGGTGATATGATCGAAGTTTCATTAGTGATGTACGAAATGATTGGAAAAACAAGTATGCATTCTCGGAATGAAATTATTTTAACATTGCAGGACGGAAAGACCATTCGCTATTTAAAAATTGAAAATCGTGAAAGCACCTATTATAAACTATATGCACCAATTGATGGTCGTTTAGATTCTATAAATGAGATTCCAACAACGATTGAAATGGATGATATCGAGTATCATATGGAAGAGCAATATAACGGACGTGCCGTTGTGATGGGGAAAACGCCATTTGCAATATCTGATGAACAACACGTATGGGAGTTCCAATCTGACAACCGGAAGCTACTTCGCATTGAGTGGCAAGATGGCCGTACAATGATGTATGAGGGAGAATCGATTCTTTCTGCTGATGTACAAATTATAAGGGCAACGTAAGGGGGAGGTAATCATGTCAAACCGATTGTTTACCATGATTAAATCATTCATAATCCCTATATTTGCCATTGTTACGTTACTTGTAATTGCTGGTTTTGCTTTATCGGGGTGTCAAAATGAAAAATCGATTCAAGATCGTTACCCATTAGAATCAGTTGCAAAAGACGGCAAGCAAGAATCATATGTGTATAGGGCCGCCAATCGATCAGTTCCAGAGGTGGCAAAGGAGCTGATTGATGAAAAGGAACCAAAACAAGCGTCTAAAGAAGATGAAAATCAGATGTTCCTTGTGTATTCTGATAAAATATACAACATTCAGAAAGACAAAGAGAAACCATCGGATACATTAATTGAGATAAGTAACAAAGAGTTTGTCCGTCAAAATTATCAGCCATCTTTCTTACAAGGTTATATTTTAGCAAGTATATTAGACGATATATTTGATTCGCGTAAATCGTATCATGGCGATTACCGTGGATATACAGATCGGAAAAATCATAAACCGGTTATTCTAGAAAGACCGCCTACAAAAGAAGAGAAGAAGACACCACCGCCTATTACAAAGCAAGGTAAGGGTTCTATTATTAAGAGAAGTGATAAAGTAGATCCAAAGACATCCGTAGGCGATAAAGGAAGTATTACAGAAAAAGAGACGAAAACTGTACCACCGTCTACTGAGAATAAAGGAAAGATTATTAAATCACCGGGCGGTTCTAGTGGTTCAGATGTGAAGCCGAAATCTTCGATTAAAAGCCCGCCGAAGAATACGTCTCCCCCTAAAACACGAGTTGGCGGATCTGGGAAGATTACGAAGAGAAGATAAACATAGAAAAGCTCAAGAAGTGAAGGAAATGCTTCTTGGGCTTTTTTTCGAGCACTATGATACAAATATAATTATTTATCCCGCTATTCGCAGGCAGTAATACTCCCACCTAGCGTCGGGCTATCGCCCTACACACGCTTGAGGAAGGAGAAATCTTTCGGATAGCGTGTTAAAAGAAGAAGATAGAGGCTTATTGTTTTAAATAATGATTTAGTGAGATTTACGTACTTTTACAATTTTTTTATCGATAAAAAGGATTTGTCCTCCTATGGCTAAAAGTAATATACTGGCTATTATATAAGGCAAAGTGATAGGTTCTATTCCTTTTTCTAAAAATATTCCGTTTGTCATTGTCCCGATGGAACCGGAAAAATAATTAATAGAGCTAAGTAAGGCAATTGAAATGGTAGCGTGATCTGGACTAATTTCTAAGAGTGTTTTTTGCAGGGTGGCCAGTGCCGCCCACCCTGTACTTCCCCAAAGAATTAAACAGATGGCTAACAATAACGCAGTTTCGTGGAAAACTCCCATACATATAAATGAGAAAAACATGATTCCCATTAAGTACAGTAATATGATTTTTGGTTTCTTATAGAAATCCATAATAAATCCGATAATAAAACTTCCCGCAATTCCACCAATTCCCCACATCCAAATAAATAGGATAGATTTTTGGAATCCATATGCAGTAATGATGGTATCTAAGTATGTATACAAACCTAAACTGCAAAAACTTAATACCATTGTGATAACCATAACGAGTGAAATCTTTTTGTTTTTGAACATACTTAGCCGTTCTTTTAATGTTGGCAAAGGACTAGATTCTATCATAGGGAATTTAGTAAAGAGAGCAAATATCCCGATTGCCCCAATTGTGACGATAAACCACATCGCCATGCGCCATTCATAAATTGAAGCGATATATATACCAAATGGAACGCCAATTACGGTTCCAGCACTCATTCCGAGTAAAACAGTGCTTAAAGCTCTCCCCCTTCTTTTTTCAGAAACTAATGTAACAGCAGCAGATGACGCCAATGGTGAATAAAGACCAGCACCTATGCCAGCTAGGCCTCTAGAAATTAATAGAATAATAAAATGATGAGTCACAGCAGTCAGGAAGTTAGAGACTGTGAAAAGGAATAATGCTGCTAATAATGTATGTTTTGTATTCGTCTTTCTCATACATGTAGCAAATAAAGGTGCCGCAATGGCATAACAGATTGTGAAGATACTTACGGTTTGCCCAGCAGTCCCGATTGAAACGTGAAAATCATCGGCGATTTGAGGCAAGATTCCTGCCATTATATAAGCATCTACTCCTAGTGCGAACATCCCAAATGTTAATAAAAAAATCTTATTCAATGTGAGTCCTCCTTTTGATGAAGTGTTCTATTTTTATCGTAACGAGTATAATGAAATTAGTGAAATTCATATTTTACATAGGAGGTATGAACAAAACTCATGACGATAGCTAGATATGAAATTTTTCAAAAGGTAGTAGAGTTAGGGAATTTTACTAGAGCGGCAGAGCAATTAAACATGACACAATCAGCTGTGAGTCATGCTCTTGCTAGTTTAGAAAAAGAGTTTGGTCATCCTTTATTACACAGGAATAAGCAGGCTGAAATAAGAAGAACTGAGTTTGCAAATCGTATTTTTCCGCATATTCAAAATGTGCTAAAGAGCGAAGCGGCGATTAAACAAGAAGTGTCTATACAAAATAAGAGATTGGAAGGTACGCTCAAAATCGGGGCATTTACGAGTGCGGCGGCACAAATACTACCGTCTATGTTATTGCAGCTTAAAAAGAGTTACTCAGGTGTTAAGGTTTTATTATTTGAAGGTACATATGGAGAAGTAGCAGAATGGATTGAGAATGGTACAGTGGATATTGGATTTGTATTAGAATCAAATACAAAGAATCAAATAAAATCAATCCCAGTTAGCAAAGATGAAATTGTATTAGGGCTACCGAAAAATCATTCGTTGATGAATCAAAAAGTAGTGGATGTTCAACAAATTGATGGAATGGACTTTATTATGCCGAAGGGACCGTATCAGCCATTAGTGATAAAAAATTTATCCGACTACCAAGTATGCCCAAATATCATATTAGAAGTGTTGAATTGTGAAACGATTGTTAATATGGTTTCACAAAATATTGGGATTACGATGGGGCCAGAGTTATTTTTTAAATCACATAAGAATATTGAAATAAAAAAATTAAAGCAGAAACAATATCGGCACATTCATTTAGCATGTAAAGAAAGGTCACCTATAATAGATGCTTTTTTAACATGCAATCAATTGTCGATTTATTCCTAAGATTGTATGGAAATTAAAAAGGCTAGAAGAGGAAACGAAATGAAAGTATAACATGTCCACATATCGGCGATTTTTAAGATATATCGATGGAAACGATTCATATATCGGCGATTTTTACAATATATCGACCATTCGGCACAGTGTAATAAAAAT
Organism: Bacillus sp. 95MFCvi2.1; assembly: GCF_000374965.1. Classification (NCBI taxonomy): domain Bacteria; kingdom Bacillati; phylum Bacillota; class Bacilli; order Caryophanales; family Bacillaceae; genus Bacillus; species Bacillus sp. 95MFCvi2.1. Next base: position 137,881 of record NZ_KB895699.1, read on the forward strand.
ATCAGTTTCAAAAAAGCCATCCTTTCATAAGGATGGCTTTTCCAACATAAATTAACTAAATAAAAAGCTAAGGGCTGATAAGAAAACAGAGAATCCTAAAATAACTCCTACGACCTTAGTATGACGCTTACGACTCATAACGACGATCGCAATGTACTCCCGAATCATCGCATTTGGCCAGTAATAGAAAGCAGTTTTTGAGCCGATTCCTTGGCTGTTTAATCCAGCTTGCTTTGCATATAGTCCAGCACGGAAAAGATGAAAATTGTTCGTTGTAAAGATGCTCTTATACCTATCTTTTAAAGAATCCATAATTTGTTTTGAGAAAAGCATGTTTTGATGCGTATTGACGGAACGATTTTCTTGCACTGTATGTTCGATAGGAATGCCTTTTTCAATAGCGTATTTTTGCATAGCCTCAGCTTCAGGAAGATTTTCATCTGGGCCTTGTCCACCAGAAAAAATGATTGTAGGCGGAGAAGCGACCGCTGCTTGCTTATGGTAAAAATCAATCGCCTTATTAATTCGGCTTGCTAAAAGTGGTGGCACTTTATCATTGATTAACCCACTGCCAAGAACAATAATGAAATCTTGATTACGTCTTGGTCTATTAAATTGATACAGGAAATAAGCGGTTAAGAAAGTCGATATATGGAAAAAGAAATAGACCATAATGAAAAATATTCCTGTAAAAATGGGCTGGAAGTGAGGAGAGAAAAATCGAGTTGGATCAACTATTAAGGACAGCATAATAAGCAACATACCCATTCCAGCAATTAAAGTTAAGCAGTTAGATAAACGACGTCCTTCTTTTCTCATTAAAATTCTCGCATTGAGAAATAGTCCAATCATTAAAGCAAATACGCCAAAGGTTAGCATTAAGAAAATGATTATAAATGGTATAATTGCAATAAATCTAAATATCGCATAATTCGAGCTGAAACCTAAATAGAGGAAAAGGATAAGGGATGAACAAAAGAATAAATTAAATAGAAATCCGATTAATAAACTTCGAGGATCTCTTAAATAAAAGAATAGAAAAATAACGAGTAAAATAAGCGTAATACTTCCAAAAAACATCAATTTTGTAAACACCTCATTTTTTTATATGAATAATTTTCTCATTTATTATATATTACATTTCGTAAATAACGTAGTTGAAAAATAATTCATTATAAACATTGTTGTAGAATATCTTTTTCTTTTTTACTGTAAACATGCTATTTTTTAGGCTCTTTTCATAAACTGAAAATAACATAATGAAGGTGAGTGATACGATGCCTGCTGTTATTGATGGTGTAGTTATTGAAAACTGTAATGGTTCAATTAATTTAGGTGATAAATATAATGTACATCCAATCGAACAAACGAAAGCATATAACGGTTCTGGATCGTCTAATGTAGGATTTAGTGTGAGAGCTTTTAATGGAATTAGTGCTACAGATGTGTATGATAACGATGTGAATGATCAAGGGATACAATTTACGCTATAAGCCTTAAATGAAAAAAGACGCTCCTAAGCGAGCGTCTTTTTTCATTCTAGTGATATCCTTTTGCAGAGTCTTTATGAATTTTTTCTTTGAAAATCGTGTAGCTCCATAATTGATATCCGATAACGATTGGTACCATTACCATTGCGACGAAGAACATGATTTTTAAGTTTAGTTCACTGCCTGCTGCTTGGTATAGTGTTGTACTATATGCATCGTTAATACGTGATGGTAACATTCTTGGGAACATACCTGCAAAGCCGGTTGTCATAAACATAGCAATTGTTAAGCATACAAATGTAAATGCAAAACCAATTTTATGTTTGTAAACCATAATGATTGCTAAGACACTCATTAACATTGCTAGTAGCGGAAGAATGAACAGTACAGGATATTCCGTAAAGTTTTGGAATAAGTTTGTACGGTTTGCAGTAGCTACATAGAAAATTGCAAGAATAATCGCAGCTGCCATTGAAAATGGCTTTGCAATTTTATAAGCACGATCTGATACTTCACCAGTTGTTTTAATCATAACCCAAAGTGCACCGGATACGACAAAAATTGCGGTGAAGAAGAGCCCGCCTAAAATACCGTAATGGTTTAATAAGCTGAGTAATGTTCCTTCGTAGCCGTCTTTTCCGATTTGCAGACCGTAGTAAAGGTTAGCAAATGTAACACCGAATAAGAAGGCGATAAGAAAGCTACCAATTGCAAACGCCCATTTACAAATGCTTTGCCAAATTGGTGAGTCATCTTTATGCATAAATTCAAGCCCTGCTGCACGAGCAAAAAGAGCAAGTAATACTAAAAATAGTGGTGTATATAAGTAGCTAAACATATTCGCATATGTGATCGGAAAGGCGGCGAAGGTTGCACCGCCTGCTGTAATTAACCATACTTCGTTACCACCCCAGAACGGGCCAATTGCTTCTTGCATTTGATTTCGTTCCTTCCGGTCCTTGGTAACGAACGGAAAAATCATTCCGTTACCAAGTGCATAACCATCAAGAATAAAGTAAACTGTCCAAATTACGCCCCATAAACCGAACCAAATGACTGCAAGCATATCATGAGACATGAGCTGCACCTCCCTGAGTAGGCTCTTCTAATGCTGCAGGTCCTTTTTTTGCGAACTTCAGCATTAGATATACATCGGCAATTAAAAGCAATGTGTAGAACAATACTAAACTAATTAACGAGAACCAAATTTGTGGAACGGAAATTGGTGAGACAGATTCAGCTGTGCGCATCAATTTATATACTGTCCATGGCTGACGACCTGCTTCAGCAACAATCCATCCAGCATTAATCGCAACATATGGAAGTAATACAGACCACATTGTAATTTTTAAGAAACGTTTTGAGTTTTCTAGTTTTCCTTTTCGGTTTAAATAGAAACCAAACCAAGTTAATGCCATGAAGAATACGCCAAGTGCAACCATTAAACGGAAGCTATAGTAAACAAGGTTTACGTTCGGACGATCTTCTTTCGGGATATCTTTCAAACCGACAATTTCTCCATCAAATGAGTTTGTATAGAAGAAGCTGCCGAGTTTTGGAATTGTTAATAATTCAAAGTTCTTCTCATTCTTCACATCGGGAATTTGGATGATTGAGAAGCCTTGACCTTTACCAGTTTCCCAAACTGCTTCCATTGCAGCACCTTTTGCAGGTTGCATTTTTGCAGCGAAAGCGCCGGATTGGTGACCGATGAAAGGTGTTGCAGTTGCCGCAAATAATCCTAAAACTAAACCAAATTTAAATGATTTTTTAAAGAACTCCACATCGTTTTTACATAATAAATGATAGGCACTGATTGCCATAACGAAGAAAGAACCAACAATATAACAGCCAACAACTGTATGGAAGAACATATGCCATGCATATGGATTTGTAACAAGTGCCCAGAAATCATTTAACTCAGCGCGGCCATTACGCACCACGTAGCCAACAGGGTTTTGCATAAAGCCGTTTGCTGTAATAATCCAAAGCGCGGAAATATTTGTTCCAAGTGCAACCATCCACATACAAAAAGCACGGAACTTTGGTGAGATTTTATCTTTACCGAATAACCAAATTCCCATGAAAGTAGATTCTAAGAAGAAAGCAACAAGTGCTTCGATTGCGAGTGGTGATCCGAAAATATCCCCCATATATTTTGAGTACTCAGACCAGTTTGTCCCAAATTGGAACTCCATTGTAATACCGGTTATAATCCCCATTACGAAGTTAATCGTAAATAGCTTACCCCAGAAATTCGCCATTTTTCGATAAGTGGGATTTAATGTACGTGCATATTGTGTTTCCATACACGCTACTAAAATAACAAGTCCGATTGTCAAAGGTACAAACAAAAAGTGATAAAAAATAGTAATTGCAAATTGAAAACGACTCAGTAACAGAACGTCGGACATAATAAAGATTCACTCCTTTTTAACATTATCTACATTTAGTTTATAGTGGAAACGTGAGTAAAGTATGGGAGAGTTGTTACAGAGCTGTGTGTATATTATGAAGAAATTATGTCGGTTGTCTGAAAAATTATATATTTGCAATAAAGTAATATCCTTTTGGTATTTTTTTGATTTTGGTACACTTAGTATGTAGTTTAAATGAAAGAAAAGAGGGGCTATTTACTATGAAGTCATTAGAAGAGATTTTGCAGTATAATGAAAAATTCGTTGAAGAGAAAAAATATGAAGAGTATGAGGCAGGAAAATTCCCGAATAAAAAAATGGTAATCATTTCTTGTATGGATACACGTCTCGTTGAATTATTACCAAAAGCAATGAATATGCGTAATGGTGATGTGAAAATTATTAAAGTAGCGGGTGCTGTTATTTCCCATCCATTTGGAAGTATTATGCGTAGTATTTTAGTTGCTGTATATGAGCTTGGCGCAGATGAAGTATGTGTTGTTGGTCACCATGATTGTGGTATGGCAAAAATACAGGCGAGCAGCACAATTGAAAAAATGAGAGAGCGCGGCGTGACAGAAGAGAAATTAGATACACTTCGTTATTCTGGAATCGATTTAGAGAGATTCTTACAAGGATTCTCTAGCGTAGAAGAAAGTGTAGAACATAGCGTTTCTGTACTTCGTAACCATCCATTACTTCCAGCAGAAGTGCCTGTCCACGGTCTTGTTATTCATCCTGATACAGGAAAATTAGATCTTGTTGTGAATGGCTACGAAGCTTAATTTCTTTTTTCTTTTTTGTCCGGGACGGGGTCAAATCCTCCTGGATGAAAAGGGTGACATTTTAAAATACGTTTTAGTGTGAGCCAAAAACCTTTGAAAGCACCGTGTTTTTGAAACGCCTCTAATCCATAATGGGAGCATGTTGGATAAAAGCGACATGTAGGTGGTGTCATCGGAGAAATAAATTTTTGATAAAAGCGTATGATTCCGATAAAAATCTGTTTCATAACGGTCTCCTTTCCAGCATATTCTTCTAGTATTATAGCACGGGCTATACATAATACTTTACTAATTCGAATTTCCGTTATATCATATTGGATATAACGGAATTAAAATTAAAGCGGGAGAGATGTTTTATGCCATCAGTAGAAAGCTTTGAATTAGATCATACGATTGTAAAGGCACCTTATGTAAGACATTGTGGTGTTCATAAAGTAGGTAGTGACGGTATTGTTAATAAATTCGATATTCGTTTTTGCCAACCGAATAAACAAGCGATGAAGCCAGATGTTATTCATACGTTAGAACATTTATTAGCGTTTAATTTACGTAAATATATTGATCGTTATCCGCATTTTGACATTATCGATATTTCACCAATGGGTTGCCAAACAGGATATTATCTTGTTGTAAGCGGGACACCAACTGTTCGTGAAGTCATTGATTTATTAGAACTTACATTAAAAGATGCGGTTCAAATTACAGAAATTCCAGCTGCAAACGAAACGCAGTGTGGTCAAGCGAAGCTTCATGATTTAGAAGGAGCAAAACGCTTAATGAATTTCTGGTTAAGCCAAGATAAAGATGATCTTGAGAAAGTATTTGGTTAATAGATGAAAAAGCTGCCTGTGAAAAGGCAGCTTTTTATAGTTTAAAGAACATCTTAGAGGAGTTAATAAATAAAAATTTAGAGGGTTTTCTGCGTGATTAAACCAATTATGAGGGCTTGAATCATCATATTTAACTTTTACTGTCAAGTCAAATTAAGAAAATATACTTTGTTTTCACTTTAATCGAATAAAAATAAGCCTCTTTAATCACTCCAGCATCATTAATAAAATTAGATAATGGATTAGCAGTTAAATGATCGTTTTTCTGAAAAACAGAGAGCGTGGTTTTTAGTTAGATTTTCTTTCGTGGTCTCCTATGTATATTTTTCAGTCCAGTTTAAAATATGAAGTGAAAAGGTGTAGTATTTTTTACTAAAATATATAGCGATATGACAATGTTTTTCACTAAAAATATTTTGACTTTTTTGAATTTTTTTAGTAAAAAGAAAATATGACTTTATTTTTTAGTGGAATGAACTCGAAGTTAGGAAGGAAAACAACTCGTGCGAAGATGGGGGATAGTGGGCATTATAGATTTCATAGTTTAATGGGCAGTAAACCAGATTTAGAAGCCGAGTTGTGTATGGGATAAAGGAAATTCAGTATAAAGTGAAACTTTAATCATTGGGGAGGTTCTTCATCCCCCACTGATTATTAGCCCTCACCAATCGGGCTTTTACGGGCAGTTGATTCCCGACGTAACTTCTTTGCTCTTGCTGAAATTTGAGGTGGGGGTCTTACTGCCCGTTAATGCGTGATAAATAGCATGAGGAGGATCTTAGATGATACATAACCAGTTAATGGAGAGTTTTAAGAAAATATTTCACCAAGAGGAGTATCGTACTTTCTTTGCACCTGGTCGGATTAATTTGATTGGAGAACATACTGATTATAACGGAGGAAATGTGTTTCCATGTGCCATTACTTTCGGCACTTATGCGTTAGCAAGTAAACGAGATGATACGTTAATATGTGCCTATTCTCTGAACTTCCCCGCAAAGGGTGTTATTTCATTTTCTTTACACGAATTAGATTATAAGCAAGAACATGATTGGGCGAATTATCCAAAAGGTATGATTCGTTATCTCATAGAAGCTGGATATAGCATTGATTCAGGAATTAACATTATGTTTTATGGAAATATTCCAAACGGTGCGGGATTGTCATCATCTGCCTCTATTGAGCTTGTAACAGGAGTAACGATGGAAGGATTATTCCAATTTGAATTAGATCGTATAGAATTAGTTAAAATTGGTAAAAAGGTGGAGAATTATTTTATCGGTGTAAATAGTGGCATTATGGATCAATTTGCTATTGGGATGGGAAAAGCAAGATATGGGATGTTGTTGAATTGTCAAACACTGAATTTTACGTATGCGCCATTGCAGTTGGATAACTACAATATCATTATTATGAATACGAACAAGCGTCGAGAGCTTACTGCTTCTAAGTATAATGAGAGAAGAATGGAATGTGAACAGGCACTTGCAAAATTGCAAGAGGTAATTGATATAAGCTCCTTAGGAGAACTAACTGAAAAAATGTTTGAACAATATAAGCATGTAATTAAGGAAGATAGCTTAAGAAAACGGGCTAAACATGTTGTGTATGAAAACTGTCGAACATTGCAATCTGTAAAAGAGTTAAAAGAAAATAATATAAAAGAATTTGGAAGATTGATGAATGAATCTCATTGTTCTTTACGTGATGATTATGAAGTGACAGGACGAGAACTAGATACATTGGTTGAATCAGCTTGGAAACAAGAAGGGGTTATAGGAGCACGCATGACAGGTGCAGGGTTTGGTGGTTGTGGGATTGTGATCGTTGAGAAAGAATATACGGATCAATTTATTTGTAACGTTGGACAAAAATATAGAGACACCATCGGTTACGAAGCGACATTTTATGTTGCCGAGATTGGGGATGGGGCAAGAGAATTACAGAAAGAGGCCATGCAATAAATGGCATATTACATTAGTTCCTGTGCTTGTATAGCAATTAATAGAGCAAACTTCAATGTAGTAGTTACAGTTAATGTATAACTATTTTATTTCTCTTTATAGATGTTTAGGATGGGTATGAAAATAATCCGAATGGATATAACGATTCAGCGGAGGGAAAGTATCATGAATGTTTATCAAGTCATTGAGCAACTTATAAAACGGGCATGTTCACTTCGGTTTATCGAAAGAGAAGATAGAATTTATATAAGAAATCAAATTCTTCACCTTCTTCATTTAGAGCGTTTTGAAATGCAAAAAAGTAAAGCGGAAGAAAAAGAAATAACAGATTTACTAGAAGATTTAGTTCAGTATGCGAGTGAACAAGGAATTATCGATGGTCATTCTCACAATAGAGAAATATTAGCGAATCAAATTATGAACTGCTTCATGTCAAAACCATCGACTATTAATCAATGTTTCTATCAACATTATGAGTGTCATCCAGAATATGCAACCAATTATTTTTATGAATTAAGTCGAATAAGCAACTATATTCAAACGAAGCGTGTTCAAAAAAATATTAGTTATAAAGCTAATACAGAGTATGGAGAATTGGACATTACGATCAATTTATCTAAACCGGAAAAAGATCCAAGGGAAATTGTAAACGAAAACGTAATACAAAATACGGATTATCCGAAATGTTTGCTTTGTATTGAAAATGAAGGATATGTGGGCAGAATTGGCCATCCAGCACGCTCTAACCATAGAATGATTCGAATGGAATTATTAGGAGAGCGATGGTACTTACAATATTCTCCTTATGTGTACTATAACGAACATTGCATTGTGCTAGCAGAAATGCATCGGAATATGGAAATAAATTGCCAAGCTTTCGGAAGATTACTTTCTTTTGTGAAACGGTTCCCTCATTATTTTATTGGCTCCAATGCTGATTTACCTATTGTAGGCGGGTCTATTTTATCACATGATCATTATCAAGGTGGTAAATATGAGTTTGCGATGGCAAAAGCAGCAGATGATTATGCATTTAAATTGGATAGATTTCCGGGGATTCAATGTTCGGTAGTGAAATGGCCCATGTCGGTTATTCGCCTAAAAGGTAAGGATTCTAATTTATTAGTAAATGTAGCCGATTACATTTTGGGAAAATGGAAGCAATATAGCGATTCATCTGTTCATATTTACGCACATACAGACGGTGTGCCACATAATACGATTACGCCTATTGCTCGCAAGCGAAATGAACAGTATGAGTTGGACCTCGTATTACGAAATAATCGTACAAGTGAGAAGTATCCCTTTGGTATCTTTCATCCGCATCAGGATGTACAACATATTAAGAAGGAAAACGTCGGTTTAATTGAAGTGATGGGATTAGCTGTACTTCCAGCAAGGCTGAAATTAGAACTACAAGAGGTAGAACGATATATATTGTATAAAGACAATTGTGTAGCGGAATATCACAAACGATGGGCAGAACAACTGAGAGAGCGGTATAAAAAGGAAGCGAATGAAGAGGATATTCACCATATTGTTCAAAAAGAGTTAGCGGCTAAATTTTTAAGGGCATTAGAAGATGCTGGGGTTTTCAAACGAAACGATGAAGGAATAGCTGCATTTAAACGTTTTATACAAAGTTTAGAGGAGCGGAAGATAGGGGTATGAAAGTCTTTCAAAATGTATTTGGTAAAGTAAATGGAGAAGATGTGTACGCTTATACATTAAAAAATGACAATGATATAGAAGTTACGTGTTTAAATTACGGTTGTGTGATTACAAAAATCATTACTCCTGATAGGAAAGGAAATTATGAAAATATCGTTTTAGGTTTTGAAGAATTAGAAAACTATGAGAGATATTCTCCATACTTTGGAGCAGTTGTAGGAAGAGTGGCTGGTAGAATCAAAGGTGCTCAATTTGAGTTGGATGGCAACACATATACGCTAGTAAAAAACGATCAAGACAATCACCTTCATGGTGGTTTAAAAGGATTTAGTTATATCGTTTGGGATGCTAAAATAATAGGAAATGAGAAGGAAAATGGAATTGAATTTACTTATACTAGCCCTAACGGAGAAGAAGGATATCCAGGAACTGTACATGTAAAAGTGATCTATACATTAAATAACGCGAATGAGTTTTTGATTCGTTATGAAGCGCAGTCAGATAAAACGACCATATTAAACGTAACAAATCATACGTATTTTAACTTAAGTGGTAATTTAAAACGGGATGTCTTACAGCATACTTTAAAAATGAATAGTGATCAATTTCTAGAATTAAACGAGCAATTATTACCAACGGGTGAAATATTGGATGTAATAGATACGCCCTTCGATTTCCGAGCAGGAAGGCAAATAAAAGAGGGAGTATATTCTCGCTATTATCAAAATGAATTAGTAGGAAAAGGATATGATCATCCTTTTCTTTTGAACAGCAACTACGATCAGGAAATCATATTATGGGATGAAGAAAGTGGTCGCAAATTAGTTGTGGAGACAGATGAAGTTGGGGTAGTTTTGTACACAGGAAACCAATTACCAGGTGATTTTGAAATATGTGGGGTACAATCCAAAAAGTATTTAGGGCTTTGTCTAGAAACGCAAGGATTGCCTGATGCCATTCATCATCCGAATTTCCCTTCTCATATTTTAAATAAAAATCAATTATTCTCCTCCTCAACGAAATATACGTTTCGGATTGAATAATTGAGAAGAGTAGGTGAATCTGGTATGGCAACGATTAAAGATATAGCAGAGAAGGCAGGCGTATCCATCGCTACTGTTTCTCGGGTGTTAAATAATGATCCATTGCTTTCTGTCAGTGATGGAACGAAGAAGAGGATATTTGAGGCAGCAGAGGAGTTTTCTTATAAGAAGCGTACAAAGCGTAAAAAAGAATTGCCGAAAATTACTTTGGTTCATTGGTATACAGAAGAAGAAGAGCTTAACGATTTATATTATATGTCCATTCGTTTAGGAATAGAAAAAAGATGTGAACAGCAAGGTTTGAAAATTGTAAAACTTTTTCATAGCCAAATGGAAGAGTTGATGCAAGAAAACATTCAAGGCATGATTGCAATAGGGAAATTTAGTGAACGAGAAATAGGTTTATTTGAAACGATAACAAAAAACATTGTATTTGTAGATTATTCTCCAAATGAAGATATTTTTGATGCGGTTGTGGTAGATTTTGAAAAGGTAACCATGAAGGTGATTGATCATTTAATAGAAAAGGAACATCAAAAGATTGGATACATAGGAGGACAGGAAACATTTAAAGATCAGACTTCTGAAATTGAAGATCCAAGGGAACGTGCCTTTATAAAATATATAAAGGAAAAAGAATTATTTTGTGAAAAGTATATATACACGGGTCAGTTTTCAGTAAACGATGGTTATTTATTAATGAAGCAGGCGATAGAAGAGCAGCAGGATCAGTTACCGACGGCTTTTTTTGTTGGAAATGATGCTATGGCAATCGGATGTTTGCGGGCATTACATGAATGTGAGATTCCTGTTCCAGAAAGAGTAAATATAATTGGTGTAAATGATCTCAGTATTTCTCAGTATCTTTCTCCTGCGCTCAGTACAGTGAAAGTATATACGGGACTTATGGGAGAAACAGCAGTAGATTTATTAATGGAACGATTTTTAGGACGGAATGTAGCTAAAAAGGTAATTTTGTCAACGAAATTAAACATTAGGAAAAGTAGTTTTTAGTAAATGAATAAATGAAAAAAGAAACTCCTGCTTATTGAAACAGGAGTTTCTTTTTATGGGGTATATTAATGGGTTAGTGTGTGGTGTAATATGGGTTTAAAAGGATTATATTCAAGATTATAGGGGATGATTGAGTGGACGATGCAAAAATTCAAATCAAAAAGACAAAGAGAAAAGTAGCATTGGTATTATTTATTGCGCTAGTAATGATCATTGGCTTCGGATATTGGAAGTTTTTTAGTTTGCAAGGCGTTCCGAAAGGAGAATTGATTCGAACTGTGAAATCTCCAGATGGAAAACATGCTATAAAAACTTATTTTCATAACGCCGGATCATTAAGTGCAGATGCTGTTAGAGGAGAATTAGTTAACCTTAGTTCCAATTCTGCCAAAAATGTATATTGGAACTATCCAGATACAGATCCACACATTGAATGGATAGATAAAGATAGAGTTAGAATTGGAGATCAAGCGTTAGATATTTCAAAGAAAGAAACTTATGATTGGCGTGACGATGATAAGCATATAAAAGAATATCCAAAACAGTTTGTTCAATAAATGGGATAGAACTACTTTGATCAAATAAAGCACAAGAGTAACGAAAAGGGCTATCTTTTCTACATTAAGTGGGAAGATGGCTTTTAGCTTTTCATCATAAAAGTATAGAAATTACAATGAAGAAGATAAAACCAGAAACCAAAAAAGAAGCAATCCCTAATATTTTTCTCCGCGCTTTCATTTCAGAAGTGCCCATGATAATGAACATACATGCGAGTGAGAGCTGCATGTAAGGGAGTACATCAGTTTTGGTAAAATGGTAATAGCCTAAAAGAGCAAGTGTCAGTAGTAGGAAGAAAATACGTAATCCAGTCAGCATTTCATTCTCTCCTTTGAAAATTTATATTAGCGGAGCAATTCTGATATAGCGATGAATAAAACGATAGCTCCAACTAGAAAACACATTGTTCCGCTTACTTTCTTTTGCTCACATAATTCCTCGATGCTCATAGTGAAAGACATTAAACCTAAAGCAATGAACATATACAGTATAATGCCTCTGTTATCTGTGATAAAACTATAGATAGACAAAGCGAGTGCAATGAGTGCAAATGTAATTCGAGCGATTTTTAGCATATTAATCCCTCCGTAAGAAAATAGTCGTTACATGATATACTTTACTGCGAGAACAGCCCACACGAAAATTCCTGCTACCATACAGGTCAAACCTGTGCTTGGGTCTTTCTTTTGTATTTGTTCAATCGCGATTATGAACATTAAGGCTCCTACGAAAAATTGTGAGAGTGTAAGAAATGAATCATTCTGTGTAAATAGACTGTATAAGGATACGATAATGACAATGAAAGCAGTTAAGAGGCGGAGTATACGAAGTATATTATTGATTCTCCTTTTTATTTGTTAGATAAGGATTATCCTCTGGTTTATCAACCGAATGTTTATATGAATAACCCTTATTAATTGTCAGCACAGAGAGAACCAACACGAGAATCACAATAATGACGCCGATGATTAGTATTTTTAACATCCAGTTCCCCTCCTTTTCTTAATTTTACCATTAAATGAAACTTCGTTTTACATAATTTTGTAATTGTTGAAAACAATAGAAAGTAAAAGGGTGAAAGAAGGGTGTTATATGGATAATAAGAAAACTTACTATATATCAGTAGGAAATGGTCAGATTTCGCAGGTGAAAACGGCAGATACATATAGCTTTGAAATCCAGGCGAATGATGAGGAAATTACCCAGCTTCGGGAATACTTCGATCAAGCGTATCGTGAAGATCTTGGCTCTTTTGTACGTTCGCACGTTCCGTATGTTGAGTATCATCATGATTCGAATAATGACCGGTATGATGAACAACTGCAGAAAGCCTATAAGATGATTTATGATTTAGGGAATCATGAAACGAAAGAATTAGTCGCGCAAATGGGAATAATCAATGGATTGTAGTTGGATAACATTATGCATATGAATGAGAATTGTGCTACAATTTGTGGTAGGAAAAACTTGTAACCATCTATAGGGGAGTAATGGCATGTACAAATTTAAAGATTATTACCACAACACTGTACAATTATCGTTTGAACGTTATCCATTTTCTCCTGAGCCAAAGCATGTTTGGGTTGTATGCCGGTACGGGGATCAATGGTTATTAACGCATCATTTGCGCCGCGGTCTTGAATTTCCAGGTGGCAAGGTGGAGCTGGGGGAAACACCGGAAGAAGCGGCAGTTCGAGAGGTTCATGAAGAAACCGGTGGTATTGTTTCTGATTTAACTTACTTAGGACAATACAAAGTATCTGGAAAAGACAAAATAATCATTAAAAACATTTATTTCGCAACAATTAGTGCAGTAGAAGAACATACGCACTATGAAGAGACAAAAGGGTCTGTTCTATTAAAAGAAATCCCGGATAACATTAAAACTGATAGGAAATTTAGCTTTATTATGCGTGACGATGTATTAGCGCGTACGATGAAACATATAGAAGAACTCGGCTGTTTTACGAAGTAAAGGGGCCGGGTTCTTTTTGTTATTAAAATTATATTTGTTCCTTCGGTATATATTCCGGCAGAGTGCTTGTAATGTAGTGCTACCGATATATATTCATGGAAAAACTTATATGGAGTGTTAAAAAAGATAGAAACAAACTCACGATATGTATCATAGAGTAAATTTATATAAGAGGAAGACAAAATAGCTATTTCATAAAAATAAATTAATTTTTTTCTGGCTCCCCTGTAAAATGCTTCACTCGTTCGAATCCTATAATAAAAAAATGATTTAAGGAACATTAACATAAAAAGAAGGTTTGTGCGTATGAGTATACACCGTACATATATGCAATAAAAACACACAGAGTTATAACTAATACTATTACATGCAATCAAAAACTCACTGGATTAACTGAATAATATATTGTCTTAATATTATTCAGTTAACAAAAACTTAAAAAGGAAAATTTATCTTTTTAATTGCATTTAGAATGTTGATATTATAACATTAGAGTTAAATTGAATTATGAAAATTAGTGTATAGTAACACCTAATCCTAGTGGATTTTGAGAACTTGACTTATGGCAATCTCCAAACTAAAAGGCCCTATGTAGTCATATCGCGCTACATAGGGCCTTTTAGTTTGGGGGCTGCTTTTTTTTGATTTAATATGTTTATAGAAATCAAATGTTGAGTTTTTAATTATCTTGCTAGAATTAGATCTTTATATTTTTAAATCAAGTGGATAAGGAAAGGTGAACTACACATGTTGAAGAAAACTGCAGTAGCTGTTTTAACATTAGGCTATGTGCTTAGCCCAATGCAAGCTTTGGCTGAAACAGAGAATGAACAGCTACCTTTGGAACAAAAAATTAGTACTGAGCAACAAAAACAATCTAAACAGGGCAATCAATTACTACCCGAGCAAAAGAAGCAAGAACAAGAAATTAGTACTGAGCAACAAGAACAATCTAAACAGGGCAATCAATTATTACCTGAGCAAAAGAAGCAAGAACAAGAAATTAGTACTGAGCAACAAGAACAATCTAAACAGCAAGATCAGCTATTACCTGAGCAAAAACAGCAAGAACAAAAGACAATACAGCAAGATATAACAAAGCAGCCTGGAACAGCAGGTGTAAAAAGTGAGCAACCACTAGGTACTAGTGAAATAGAAACGAATCAAACTACTGTTAAAACAGTACAGGCAGCACCTAAAACACAAGTAGGTTGGGTGAATAGAGATAATAAGTGGTATTATATTCAGCCAGATGGAAAACAGAAAACGGGTTGGCTGCAAGAAGGAACTACTTGGTACTATTTGCAACAAGATGGGGCAATGAAAACAGGCTGGTTGAAAGAAGGGACAACCTGGTATTACTTGCAAAGCAATGGAGCAATGAAAACGGGCTGGTTACAGGAAGGGACAACCTGGTATTACCTGCAAAGTAGTGGAGCAATGAAAACGGGCTGGTTGCAGGAAGGAACAACTTGGTATTATTTAGAAAGCAATGGAGCGATGAAAATAGGCTGGCTACAGCTTGGTGATAAAAAATATTATTTAGAAAGCAATGGAGCGATGAAAATAGGCTGGCTACAGCTTGGTGATAAAAAATATTATTTAGAAAGCAATGGAGCAATGAAAATAGGCTGGTTGCAGCTTGGTGATAAAAAATATTACTTCGAAAGCGATGGAGTAATGAAAACAGGTTGGCTGCAGCTTGGTGATAAAAAATATTATTTAGAAAGCAGCGGAGCAGCGAAAACAGGTTGGCAGTCAATTAATGGAGCATGGTACTACTTCAACGGAAGTGGAGCAATGCAAACAGGCTGGCAGTCAATTAATGGAGCATGGTACTACTTCAACGGAAGTGGAGCAATGCAAACAAATTGGCAGTCAATTAATGGAGTATGGTACTACTTCAACGGAAGTGGAGCAATGCAAACAAATTGGCAGTCAATTAATGGAGCATGGTACTACTTCAACGGAAGCGGAGCAATGCAAACAGATTGGCAGTCAATTAATGGAGCATGGTACTACTTCAACGGAAGCGGAGCAATGCAAACGGGCTGGTTGAAGGAAGGAACAACCTGGTATTACCTGCAAAGTAGTGGAGCAATGGAAACGGGCTGGTTGCAGGAAGGAACAACTTGGTACTATCTGCAAAGCAACGGAGCGATGAAAACAGATTGGCTACAGGAAGGAACAACTTGGTACTACCTGCAAGGCAATGGAGCAATGAAAATCGGATGGTTAGAAGAGAATGGTAAAGTATACTATTTTGATACAAATGGTGTTTGGATTGAAAATCCAATCGTATTTGGTAAAACAATTATAGTTGATCCAGGACATGGTGGATATGATTCAGGGACATTATATGAAAATATATATGAAAAAACGATTGCCCTGCAAGTAGGTTTGAAGTTAAAGAGTTTATTAGCTCAGAGTGGTTCAAATGTTGTGATGACACGAGCAACAGATATCTTTATTCCATTAGGAGATCGTGTTCGTATTTCAAATGAAAACAAAGCAGATATTTTTGTTAGTGTGCATGTAAATTCAGCTGATGCGACTGCAGCAGAAGGAATTGAAACGTTATATAATTCTGAACACCCAAAAAGTAAACAAGCACTTACTTTAGCAAATGCTGTACAGAATGCTTTAATTAAAAATACAGGTGCTAAAAATAGATTTGTAAAAGATCGACCAGAACTTCGTGTGTTAAAGGCAGATAATAGTGCACCACCTATATTAGTAGAAACAGGATTTTTATCAAATCCTAATGAAAGAGTAAAATTGACTTCTGACAAATATCAAAATGTACTGGCACAATCTGTGTTTGAAGGAGTTCTAAAATATTTTTCTAATTAGAGGTAGCGTAACATTGCTAGTAAGCTAGGAAAAAGAAATACACTCTTAAAATGAAAAAACGCCATTCTTTCTCTAGAATTATAGGAAAGGATGGCGTTTTTGTATCTGATGAATTACAACTTTAGCTTTATACTAACGTGAAAAGTGAATTCTTTAAGGGTGACGACTTATTTATCCAAGTTTTACGAATGAAAGTACCTCAAGTAAATTTTCAACTACACGAGAATGTTCAAACTCTCCCCAAAATGAATCTTTCTTCCAAACTGCAGGAATCCCGGCGTTTTCAGCACCGGTTACATCGTTTTCCGGATGATCTCCAACATAGATACATTCTTCTGATTGGACGTTTAATTGTTTGAGGGCACGCTCAAAGATAGCTGGATGTGGCTTCTTAATACCTTCTGCTTCCGAAATGAGAATGGTATTTGTATAAGTATGTAAGTTCAAAGCGCGAATATTGTTCATTTGAAATTCGGTTATGCCGTTTGTAATAATCCCCACTTTAATATTCTTGTTTTGTAATTGCTGAAGTAATTCATGCATATTTGGAAAAGGAATGCAGTGGTTTGCGAATTCTGTTACGTAATCATGCAAGAGTTGTTCGGCTGTCACACTTGTAATTGCATATTCTTTAAGCAGGGTAGCGTATACTTTATCTTTCCAAGTATAGCCGTTATTGTCTAGCTGAATGAAACGAGAACAGTATTCTGATTTAATAATGCTGGTAAAATGATGAGCATAACGATCATATTGTTCATGAATAAAATGTTCTAAAGATTGATGCCGATCTAACAATGTTCCATCTAAATCAAATAGCACAGCACGAATCATAATAATCCCCCTTAAAATGAAAAAACTTCCTAGAAATAATTATCGCATATTTCTAAAAAAATGCATGGCATAAAACTTTTTGACGTGGAAGAAGGGACCAGAATTTCCAAATAGAATAGGTATAAAAGAGGTATTGTCACAAAATTAAAATGATTATAACGCGCATGTTGAAGATGTAATGAATTCATTCTCAAGAAGGTAGAGCGTATGAAAACCATTCTTGCTATTGCTGGTCTCATCTGGGTAATGTCTCATGGTGTTCCGATTTTCGAAGGAGAACAAATCCGTAATGTATTAAATCAACATTTTGATGAGTATCATATTGTGGATCGGAAAGATAATATCGTAACAGTGCGTGTGAAGGATTGTTTTCATACGGTCATGATTCAAGGAAACACTGTAATGAACGATACAAAAGTATGTGATCAGAAATAAAAAAGCTATGATTTCTTAAAAATAATGGTATAAAAAAGAAAGAGCTGACCCAAGTATTTTGTTTTGAGTCAGCTTCTTTTTTTCTTACCTATTAATAGTTTCTCGAATCCTTCAACAAACACATACATAAGAGTAGCAAGTGCACATGTCAGTAATACACTCAGCAGTACAAGTGTAAAGTTAAATACTTGGAATCCGTAGCTAATTAAATAACCGAGTCCTTGTTTGGAAACAAGAAGTTCACCGAAAATAACACCAACCCATGATAATCCAACGTTTACTTTTAAAGTTGAAATGATAGCTGGAAAGGAAGACGGTAAAATAACTTGTTTATAGCATTGCCATTTATTTGCGCCGAATGTATCCATTACTTTTATATAATTAGAATCAACTTCTTGAAATGCACTGTAAATAACAAGAATGGTGATAATGATGGAAATAATAACTCCCATTGCGATCGAAGAGGAGATGTTTGGGCCGAAAATAACGATAATAATCGGGCCAAGTGCTACTTTTGGCATTGCATTTAACACAACAAGGTATGGGTCTAATACGCGAGCTATAAGCGGTATCCACCAAAGAACGGTTGCGATAATTGTTCCGAGAACTGTACCGAGAATAAAACCAATACCTGTCTCAAGCAGTGTCGTCCATATGTGAATCCAAAGTGATCCGTCTCCCCATTTACTTACAAATAACTCCCAAATACTTGAAGGTGAGCTAAAGAGTAAAGGATCGATCCACTCCTGTTTACTGGAGAGTTCCCATAATGTAAAGAAGAGAATGAGAAGTAAAAATTGTAAAGAGGCAGCTGTCCAAGTACGCTGATGCTCTTTTTTTCGAAACTGTTTGTGTAATTGTTTTATATTATCCAAGGCGCTCCAGCTCCTTCCATATGTCTTGAAAGAGGGCTGGAAAATCAGGGTGGTACCTTGCTTGTAACGGTGGTAGGGAGCGAATGCTTTTTGGTACTGAAAATATTTTTGCGATTTTCCCAGGGTTTGCTTGAAGCAAGTAAATACGATCACTCATTGCGATTGCTTCTTCAATGTCATGCGTGACGAGAAGAGATGTTTTCTTATATTTGTGTAATAAAGAAAATACGAGCTCCTCTAATTTTAATTTCGTTTGATAATCAAGAGCTGAAAATGGTTCATCAAGCAACAGGATTTTTGGATTTGTTGCAAGTGTACGAACGAGTGCTGCCCGTTGGCGCATGCCACCGGATAGTTCCCGAGGGGATTGCTTTTCTACGCCTTGCAAGCCGACTTGCTTTAAAAGTTGTAAGGTATGTTCTTTCGTTTCCTCTCCATATGTTTTTGTAATGTGCAGCCCAAGCATTATATTTTCTTCAATTGTTTTCCAGGGAAACAAGTAATCTTGTTGGAGCATATATCCCATTGAAGAAGTTGATTTTGTCACTGGCTCATCTTCTACAAAGACAATACCTTCAATTGGTTTTAATAGTCCTGCAATAATAGAAAGAAGCGTTGTTTTTCCACAGCCGCTTGGGCCAAGAAAGGAAATAAATTCCCCTTCTTCTACGTGTAAGTTAATATCTTCGAGGACGAGCCGGGCATTTTCTTTTGCAAAAAAGCAGTGGGAAACATTAGATATTTGTAAGAAACTCATTGTATTCGCCTCTATTTCTTAATAACGCTTTCGGCAATTTTTGTATCGACGAGCGCCTCATGTGGAACTTCTTTTTGTAATTCTCCAGCTTCTTTCATAATTTTTTGTAGTTGTTTCCATTCTTCCACGTCTAATAATGGATTTGTCGCATACGAATGTTGCTTTTTGTAGCGCTCGATTACTTTTACCGTAATATCTTTTGAAGTATCTTTAAAAAGTGGTGTAACAGCCTCGGCAATTTCTTCTGGACTATGCGTATCAACCCATTGCTGTGCTTTATATAATGCACGTGTGAATTTCTCCGCTGCTGCTTTGTCTTTCTTTAAAAAGCTTTCTTTTGCCATAAATGTTGTGTATGGAACAGTTCCAGATTCAGTACCAAAAGAAGCAACGATATAGCCCTTTCCTTCTTTTTCAAAAATACTCGCTGTTGGTTCAAACAACTGGACAAATTCGCCTGTACCAGACGCGAAGGCATTAGCGATATTAGCAAACTCAACATTTTGAATTAAATTTGTATCTTTGTGTGGATCAATGCCATTTTTCTTCAAAACGTATTCCCCAACCATTTGCGGCATACCACCTTTACGTTGACCAAGGAAAGTAACGCCCTTCACATCGTTCCAATTAAAGGAGTCTAATTTTTTGCGAGAAACTAAAAATGTACCATCAGTTTGCGTGAGCTGAGCAAAGTTAATAACCGGGTCTTTTGCTCCTTGCTGGTGAACATAAATGGATGTTTCAGAGCCGACAAGTGCAATGTCAATTCCACCAGATAATAGCGCAGTCATTGTTTTATCGCCACCAGCTGTCGTTTGTAGGTCGATATCTAATCCTTCTTCTTTAAAGAATCCTTTTTCAATCCCAACATATAACGGTGCGTAGAAGAGGGAATGTGTAACTTCACCAATGCGAATCTTTTGCACTTGTTGCTTCGTATCGTCTTTTTTACTACAAGCCACAAACGTAAAAACAGTAAGTACAAGTATACAAAAAACAGCTATAAATTTTTTCAAAATGTGACACCTCCTAGAAATGAATCTACTGCCATAATATGTAGGTAAGTGCCTAGATGTGAGTGGATGTAGAAGGAATTTTTTGGATGATAAAGAAGTACAAATATAAGGGGTGATAAAATGAAATATGAATATGATGATAGCATGCATTTACATCTTGATTATTTTAGAGATGAATTTGATGTGGAATCGATTGCTTATAAAAGAAAACATGAAGATGTGTGGGATGTATTTTTTAACTTTGCTTTTTATGGGATTCCGCTAGTACAGGTACAGGAAGATGAATTTATGGATGACTATTCCGGGTATCGCGTTTTTTCTGTACATGCAAATGACTTAAGCTGGGAATTTGGAAGTGCTAAGTTTGAAGAATGGCTTTTGGAACATCGTATATTAGAGAAATCAGTGCAGAAATAGAGTGATTGACTTTCTCGTTTTGTTACTTATAGTTGTAGCAGGATTTATGATATTACAGCTTCTTGTTTATCGATTTGCAAAGAAGAATGTCTATAAATATAAGGGAATGAAACTTATGCATATTTGGTTGGATATGCATGTAAAGAAAGGGTCTAAATTAGATTTTGGTGATTATACATTTATATTAATTGTATGCATCATATGGGAAATTTGGCTACTTCCTCTCATAAGGTAAAATCTTATAAAATCATCCAAACTGCTTCTAATAGTAGAAGTAAATATCCTATCATTTTTCCCCTTAATAGAAGGACCACATGCTGCATCAAATCTTAATTTTGGTTTAATTAGTTTGCTCATGTTCACCTCAATTTTCAAAAGACATACGTTTGTAACATAGAAATGCTACAACATTATTTAAATCGTATCTTTTTATGAAGATGAATTTAGAGGTGGACACATGAAAGCGAATTTAGAACACGCCAAAACAAATAGAATGAATTTGAACGAAGAAATACCTTCTTTGGAACAAGCCAAAGAAGGTACTTCCTTATTGCGGTTTAGAAGAATATGTATCATTTCCCTCATACTATTCATTCTTCCAATAACAATTTATGTATATGCTTTTCATTTGGAAACAAAATCATTTTCAGTTACATGGAACGATATTGAAAATCCAAATATTCCAGAAGGTTTTCATGGTGTGAAAATCTTACAGTTTTCAGATACACATTTCGGATCAAACTTTCCTCATAAACAGCAGCAAATATTAGTGGATAAAATCAATAAGCTAAAGCCTGACATTGTGGTTTTTACAGGTGATTTAATTGATAAATTTGGAGAATATGTTGTGGAAAGAGAGTACTCACAAACGATTTTGAAACAAATTCGCGCTCCTCTTGGAAAATATGCTGTGTTTGGCAATCATGATCGAGGAGGTGGCGGGGGACACTTATACGAACAGTATATGGAGAAGGCTGGCTTTACTGTTTTGAATAATGAAATGAAGAGGATTAAAGTTGTCAATGGTGATTACATTACCATTTCTGGTCTAGATGATTTTTTACTTGGAAAACCAAAAGTTAAACCTACTCTTCAGCACCTTCGAACAGAGGATTTTAATCTCCTGCTAGTACATGAACCAGATGCTGTTGATCAAATATCTGAATATCCAGTGGACCTTCAACTATCTGGTCATAGTCATGGTGGACAAGTACAGCTTCCGTTCATAGGTTCTATCATTACTACTTCACTAGCAAATAAATATGTAGAAGGACTTTATTCATTGGAAGGAAAGAGTAAGCCATTACAGTTGTATGTGAATCGTGGTATTGGTACTACTAGAATGCCGGTACGGTTTTTAAGTAAGCCGGAACTTTCTGTTTTTTCATTAAAGAGAACAAGCAGTTATGAGAAAAGATAGCGTGTTTATTGTTTGCGAAGTTATTAAAAAACAAACAATTGGATGTAACTGAGTGGAAATTCGATAAATTACGACAAAGCTATACCCTTGTATCTGTTATCTTAAATAAGTTCGTTATTTTAACAAACACGGAGACGCATGTATACGGTATTAAAGTACGATTACAAGATGGGAAAGTTGGTAGAGTTCAGAGTATCGGTTAATAAGAAAGGAGGTTATCCTAAAAATAGAATTTTTAGGATAACCTCCTTTTTTACATGAAAGTTCATAAATGAGACTATTTCATGTTAATACATAACATGGTAAAATTTTAGTTACTGTGCATGCAATCATAAAAATTGAGTGTGTTTGTTAATAGGTTTTGTAATATTTTGATTCGGTTCATATTTTTTAGAGGTAATACATATTGATAGAGTTTTATATTGTAAATATTCACGTAATTTTAGAGAAATACGGGGGTGACTGGCGGATGCCCGAACCATTAAAGAAAAGTAGTCGCTATATGGTTGGATTGGACAGTCTAAGGGGCCTAGCTATACTAGGCGTCATTTTATATCATATTAATTTTAATTGGATGCCTGGAGGATTCCTAGGTGTTACTGTATTTTTTGTACTTTCGGGTTATTTAATTACAGATATTCTAGCTATAGAATGGAAGAGAAATAAGAGGATTGACTTGAAGAAATTCTGGCTCAGTAGGGCAAGGAGATTACTTCCTGGAATGCTTGTCATGCTTGTAATTGTTTTAGCATGGATTACAATTTTTCATAGTTCTTTGCTAGGAAAGATGCGTGGGGATTCGCTAGCAGCTTTATTATATTTCAGTAACTGGTGGTATATTTATCATAAATTATCGTACTTTGATAGTTTTAGCCAACTTTCTCCACTGAATCATTTTTGGTCGTTAGCTGTTGAAGAACAGTTCTATGTAATTTGGCCATTTATTATTAGCCTGGCGTTTCGTTACATAAAAAAGAAATCACATATCATTTTATTCATTGTTTTAGGGGCAGCTGCTTCTGCATTGGCAATGGCATTTCTGTATGAACCAGGAGCTGATCCAAGCAGAATTTATTACGGTACTGATACAAGGGCCTTTTCCTTATTGATTGGAGCGGCACTTGCCTTAATTTGGCCAAGCAGTAGGCTTGCAAATAAAATTATTCCACAAGCACGTCTCATTCTTGACGTAGTTGGAGGAATGGCTCTTATTATTATCCTCGTTATGTTTTGGAAGACAAATCAATATGATCCGTTTCTATATCGCGGAGGAATGGTCATTTTATCAATTGCTACTGCCTTATTAGTGGCGAACCTTGCTCACCCAGCTAGCCGAATTGCTCAATTTTTAAGGTTTAGACCACTGCGTTGGATGGGAGTACGATCGTATGGGATATATCTTTGGCATTATCCGATTATCACGTTAACGACTCCGAAGGTAAGTGCTGGAGAGTTTTCGCTTACAAGAGCAATTCTTCAATTTTTACTTATTATAGTAGCTGCACAAATTTCATGGAAGTTTATTGAAAATCCAATCCGACAAGGGGCATTGAAGAATATTCGCTCTAGGAATTGGGGAATGAAAAACTTAGCATTAAGTGGTAAGCTAGCCTTAGTATGCGCACTATTCGTTTCTACGATCGCTGTTTTTGGATTATCAACAGCTAGTAAAGCGAAGGATAATCCTCAAAAAGATAAGGTGGAAGCAGTACAAACGGAACAAAAAGAAAAACCGAAACATCCAGTGGCAGTTAGGGAAAAACCAGCTGATGAGCCACCTCGAAATAAAGAACAACAAGAAGCTGCTGCGCAGCCTAAAGGTCCTCAAACAGTTACAGCTGTAGGTGATTCTATTATGATTGACGTCGCCCCGTATTTGAAAAATTCATTTCCTAATATTAGGATTGATGCAAAAATTGGTCGCCAACTGTCTAAAGCAATTCCTGTGGTGGAACAGCTAAAGAATGAGGGGAATTTAGGGAATCATGTCATTATTGGATTAGGTACAAATGGTGCCTTTACAAAAGAGCAACTCGTATCATTAATAAAAGTGATTGGGAATGAACGTAAAATTATATTAATCAATACGAGGGTACCACGTCCGTGGGAATCATTAGTGAATGAGAAATTAAAAGAAGTCGCATCTGAGTACCAAAATGTGACGTTAGTCGATTGGTATTCAGCAAGTGCTGATAATAAGGCGTATTTTGAGCCGGATGGCGTACATTTAACGAAAACAGGTGCAGAAGCATATGCTGCGCTTGTAGCAAAAGCGGTGAATCAATAATTTGATTTGCATCACACTTTGACATAACTTCAAAGTGTGATGCAATAGATTGATTGAAATCAAAAAAGAACTTGTAGATACGCTACAAGTTCTTTTTGACTTATATTTAATAACGGGGTAGGCTCAAACACAAAGAACGGGGAGTTCTCTTTACAGTTAACCTGACAAGTTCAGTATATAACAAATAATAGCGTTTTTTAGTACATATTATTGAAAATTATGTGACTTATCAAATTGATAAGTCGGGGTAAACTTTTCTACATTATTTGATATTATTTTGGTCAAACACTATTGTCGTTTATTATAATAATGAGTGTTAGTAATAATATAGCGAAAGTATATAGCTTTTGAGGAAGTGTTAAAGTGAAAGAAAACTTTATCTCATTTCAAGAAGAAAAGAAAAATGCTCGACTCTTTTTATGGGTATTGAATATTGTATGGGTTATATATGAAACAGTTTATTCTGTTATGCTAGGAGATTCTGAAACACTAATAAGATTAGATGTTCAAGTTCCAAAGTTTTTGTATGGAGCCTGCTTAATAGCATGTAGTATGTATATGATGAAAAGGGAACAGGCATATCGTGTTAAGTATATATATTTAATAGCTTATATGTGTTCAGAAATTTTAAACTTATATTGGTATGCACTTCACAATAAAGTAGCATTTGATGATGGGCATACAATTGAATTTGTTTTTATTTTATTTGTGCCAATCTTTATGAGTAAACGGTATTTACTTTGGTTATTTTTGGTTATTATGGGGAAATACAGTGTACTTTTGGTCCTAGGGAAAAAAGCGGCATTTATGCCGTTGGTTATGTATAGCCTCTTATTATTTGTAACGTATCTCCTATTGAATCGATTTTTACAGTACCTTTCTACTGTAAACAACGTGATGATAGAAAAGCGAGAGTCTGAAAAGCTCGTAGTTATTGGAAAAATGGCAGCATCTGTTGGACATGAAATTAAAAATCCACTTTCATCGTTAAGGGGATTTACACAATTGCAGAAAGAGAAATATGTAGATGATAAAGTGTATGAACATATGATTGATGAAATTGAGCATATAAACAATATGATAAGTGAGCTTATGGTAATGGCAACTTGTAAACCTTCTACCTACAGTAGTTATTTAATAGAAGATATTGTATCAAATGCGTTGAAAGAAATGAGTGCAGAAATCAACAGGAAACAGCTGTATCTCATTTATGATGTTGCACCTGATCAAATAAAAATAGATTGTGATCATCGTAAATTAAAAGGAGTATTTCTATACATAATAAAGAACGCAATTGAAGCGATGGAACATGGCGGAACACTTCAAATACATATAAACAAAAGAAATGAAGATGGTGTAATAGTAAGTATTGTAGATAATGGGTGCGGTGTGCAGGAAGAGAATTTACAGCGTATAACAGAAGCCTTTTATACGACAAAGAAAAATGGCATCGGTTTAGGGCTTACTGTTGCTTGCAAGATTATTGAAGAACATGATGGGAAAATACACATTACGAGTAAAAGAAACGTAGGAACGAAAGTAGACATTATTTTACCTATATAAGAAAATTGAAAAACCGACATAAAACCTTTCTTTTTAGGTGAGAGAGAGCATCCGGCCATGGATAGAAGCGGTCAGATCCTTTTCCAGCCCCATGCCAAGTGAAAACAAAGAGAGGAAACGAGTGCAGGTCACCTTTTGTTTTTCATAGCAGCTTATATGTGAAAAATCAAAAAGGAGTTATCCCGCAAAAGCTCGACGGGTGATGGAAGTTTCACTTTATATAAACACAAATTGAAAAATCGACAGAAAACCTAATTTATGTTAAAAATCAAAATGGGTTTATAGAGAAGGCAAGATTCGCGAAGTATGTGTATTGTGAATAGAGGAGTTACTACATGGACAGTGTTTATAAATTAACAAGGGAAGAGATTCGAACGTTAAAGCTGTTTTTAAGTTTATTCTTTACAACTTTTTTCATTTATGATGTTGCATATTATTATATTATGCCTAAGCTAGAAGGGGGAGGAGATGGGGGTCCAATTCTAGAAATGGGTTTAGGGATATGGTTGTATATTCTCATGGTTATATTGGTGTTTGTGGGAATATATGTGGCGAAGCGACAGAATCCATATGCTGTGAAATATATTATTTTCATAGGATATAATATATTAGATTTCATTCATAATTTTATCATTTACTATGGAACAGATTTAGAGTTTGATGCAGGGAATATAGTGGAAGGGTTTTTCTTTCTTTTTGCACCATTATTTGTAAATAAACGCTATTTTTGGTTAGTAACCGGAGGGACAATAATAAAGTATGTTTTAATGGGATTCATTGTGAATTCTTTTATTGTTCTCATTCCTATTGTTCTTTGTAGCTTGTTTTCCATTATAGGATGGATTATTTTATTGAGATTCCAATCTTATATACACACAATTGAAATGACACATAAGGAATTGCAACAATCGGAGAAGATGGCTGTAATTGGAAGGGTGGCAACAGTTATCGGTTTTAAAATGCGTAATCCATTGATGCTGTTGAACGGTTTTGTTAGAGGACAAAAAGAAAAGTATCCTGAGGATAAAGCCTATTGTGATATTATGGAGCAAGAAATCGAAAGAATCGATACAATTGCCACCGAACTGGTGGAGCTTGGAAATTCTAAGCCAATGGAATGCGGGAATCATAATATAAAAGACATTCTTTCATACGTGGTAAGAATTATGGGACAGCCTGCTTCGGAACGAGGAATTAAAATACATACCATTTATAAAGGTGAGTTACCAAGTATAATATGTAATGAAAAACGTTTAAAACAAGTGTTTTTAAATTTAATAAAAAATGCGATTGAATCTATGCAAGATGGTGGAATAATTATCATTGAGGTTACATTAAAAGATGCAATGATCATTCGAATCAAGGATGAGGGATGTGGCATACCGAAAGACAAAATGCCTAAACTGAGCGAAGCTTTTTATACAACGAAAGATGATGGAACTGGTTTAGGATTAATGGTTACATATAAGATTATTGAAGAACATCAAGGCAAGATACAGTTTGAGAGTGAAGTTGGAGTAGGGACTACAGTTGAAATTACGTTGCCAATTCACTGATGAATGGGAAAGAGAGGGAAGCAGATCCTCTCTTTTTATTTAAAATGATCGTTACATATACCTTATTAGATTTATTATCTATTCCTGATAACTAAAAGATCCGCAGTATTAGCGAATCTTTTTTAATCTCGTAGACCAAATCCAATTACTCTCTTTGTTTTCATATCAACAAATGCATCTACATTTCCAAGTTTGTAAGAACGATCAGATGGGAATGAAATACGATAAACCTCTTTTCCTATATAAGAGGAATCTTTGACCGAAGATATTCCGGCTTGCAATGTTTCAGTTGTAATTGTAGCATGCTTCCAGCCATCACTTAGTTCTTCTTTCGTATGTTCAGATAATTGATCCCACACTGTTTTTCTTAATTCGTCTTCAGGGTTATTTTTACATGCACCTAATAAAAAACAGGTAAGAAAGAGAAATATGAAAAAATTTTTTCGAATGCACATTTAATACCACCATTTCTTTTGCGGAAGTAAAACAACATCCACATCAAAGTTTTCTATAAACCAATCACGCATTAATGTTTTCTTCACTAAGTATTCAGAAGCAGAGTGTGACACACCGATAAGTGACATATTTGTTTCTTTCACATATTCCATAATTAATGAATACTTATGTTTGCCGTATTCGTTATCAATATGGCAATGAATTTCACCTGTAATATACGCCTCAGCGCCCTTTTCTTCTGCTTCTTTAAGAAGATCTATTTTATCACCGCATCCAGCGATAATTGCAATTTTTGTGATAAATTCATGTCGTTTGCCTTCAAAGTCTATATATGGAATGTGAAAGAGTTCTTTTAGTTGGTTTTCGAGTTTTCTTGTTGTTGTTTCAGGAATTTTGCAAATGAGTCCACATGGTATATCTTTACCATCATAAGCAAAACCATCTACTATATCGGCCTCTAGAGCTTTTGCAATCGCAATGCTTGTTCCGTATGTTTGATGATGATCCATTGGAACATGGCATGTATAAATAGAAAGGTCTTTATCTTTGATTTCTTGTAAATAGTGAGCTGGAATCGGTAAAAAGCCTCGTCCGGATTTTCCAAGAGGATCACCGCATTCCATCACAAGAGGATGATGCATAAAAAGTAAATCACCTGGTTTCGATTGTAAGATGAACTTTTCAAGAACATCATCTGTTGGGAAGACTGCTAAAAAGACGCTATTTACAGTTGCAGCCCCTTTTATCATAAGTCCGTTAAAGGTATTTACAAAGTCTGTTTCAAAAAAATGTTGCCAAGGAAAATCAATTGGATCGTATACAGCTGGAATAAAGCGGCTGAAGGCACCGTCTTTTCCATATTTTTTAATTTGAAATAAATGATCAAGTGCTTGTTGTATTTCTTGTAAAGCTGGCATAATTCATCCTCCTTTATCACATACATTTTATATTAGTCTTAATTTTCTGTATACAATAAATGGATAGAATTCATAAAAAGAATGGTACAATATAAGAATTATGTACTGAGGTAGGAGGGAGAATATATGTACGTTACTGTAACAGATGCAGCATATAAAAAGATTATGGATACGATTCCAAGTGAAGCGAAGTTTATAAAATTATTTTATGATAATGAAGGATGCGGCTGTGTGATGAGTGGAATTATTGATTTGGTGGCTGTATCAGAGAAAGATGAACGTGATGTAGATATTGATTCAAATAAACTACAGTTTATTGCGGATCGCACAAAGCTTGTTTTTATGGATGATAAATTGACTGTTGATTTACATGAATCAGGTGGATATTTTCAATTGAAGAGTCCGAATCAGTTTTATAATCCGAATATGAAACTCCATATTCGAGTATAACTTATGAAAAAAGGAGCAAACTGTACGCTCCTTTTTCTTATGAAATTCTTCAGTTCATAAAATGTACATTTAATTTAATTTTCTGTATAATCATCTGTGCGGAGGGGATTACGCATGAGAAGATGGGGGATTGAATTATTACTTTTAAATGTTGTTATCATTTGGGGGATAAATTATACGATCGGGAAATACGGACTTGAGGAGTTTTCAGCAGTTGAGTTTACTGCGCTCCGTATGATAGCAGCAGCACCGCTACTATTATTGCTTACATTATATATTGAAAAGTCATTGTATATGGAAAGAAGAGATATACTAAGGCTCGTTGTTGTGAGTATTGTTGGTATCGTATTGTATCAAACATTATTTATGGAAACCATCAAATATACATCCGCTACGAACGCTTCCTTACTTATTTCTATTTCACCTATTTTTACAACGATGTTTGCAATCTTTCTTAAGCAAGAGAAGTTTTCCCAGCGAAAATTAGTTGGTTCTATCATAGCGTGCAGCGGTGCAGCGCTTGTGTTATTAGCTGAACATTCGCTTGTTGGGTCTTTTTACGGAAATGGAATTGGACTGATTACATCAATGTGCTGGGGGCTATATCCAGTGTTAGCAGGACCACTTATTAAAAAATATTCAGCGCTTCGTGTGACTGCATGGTCAGCAGTTGTTGGAGCGATTCCTCTTGTTATACTAAGCGGATGGCATATTTTTTCGATGCCGTTTCAAATTGAACAAGGAATGACATGGTTTGCACTATTATATTCTATTTTCTTTGTAACGGTATTCGGTTTAGTTATGTGGTATATTGGTGTTCAAAAAATTGGAGCTTCTCATACGATGGTATATATGTATATTACACCGCTTGTTGCGGTTGTATTTGCAGCGGTATGGGCGAAGGAACAGATTTCATTACAACAAATAATTGGCGGGTGTGTTATTTTTCTCGGTTTATGGTTTGTGAAATCAGAAAAACCTGGGACGCAGCCTGTCGCGTCAGAACATATATCAAAATAGGAAAACAGATCAGTCATGATCTGCTTTCCTATTTTTTTATTTTGGGTAGAAATATGAGGAACAAAATGGCAGTAATAAGTGGGATTAAGTTGAGAAAAGGTATGCGGAACAGTGCAATGAGAATAATTCCGGAGAGAAGAACACTGAGGACAGCATAGAAGATACTATGTTTTTTTGTGTACCAATATAATGAGAGTCCTATAAGTGCAGGGATAATGAGGTGAATGAGAGCCATTAAAAAATAAATCATTATACGCCCCCTTTTTTGTGTACTTACTACATGCATGTAAATTGAAAAACTGACGTAAAACCTTTCTTTTTAGGTGGGAGAGAGAATCCGGCTATGCGTAGTAGCGGTCAGAGTCCTTTCCTGCCCCATGTCAAGTTAGAACAGAGAGGAAAAGAGTGCAGGTAACTTTTGGTGCTTCGTGGCAGCGATTTTATATGTTGGAAAATGAAAGCGGATATATATACATCATATCCATATTCTTATAGATTGATATCACTTTTTTATAAATCTATGAAAAAATGTTTGCAAAAACGTCACAAAATGATCCTAATTCCAAGCTAGAAATCTTGTATAATATTATTTCTGAAAAATATTTTAACAACATAAGTGTAGTGGTTATGTTGTTTTTCTTTGAATGTAACAGATAAAGTCTGATGATATGTAAATAAGATGATAATGATAAAGGAGAATTGCATGATTAGTATGTCACTAAGGTCATTTAAAATCCAAATGTATTATTTGCTGGGCGCGATGCTATTAGGCTGGGCGATGACACCTTTTTCAGCCCACTTTTTAGGTGTGGGGATTGGTTTACTCGTTAGTATGTATTGTGTTTGGATTTTAGGAAGACGTATTGAAAAGCTTGGAGATAGTATTGTAAAAAAGAGTAAGGCACCAACACTTGGTATGATTAATCGCTTTGCAGCAGCGATACTTGGTGCGATTATTATGTATGAGATTGAACACCATATGGTCATGTGGGCATTTGCTGTTGGAATTATGGGTGGTTATTTTTTAATCGTTATTAATTTAGGGTATTACAGTATGAAGGATGCGAAGAAATAAATACAAAAACCTTTTCTTTTAGGTAGAAGAGAGGCTCCGTCCATGGATAGAAGCGGTCAGTGCCTTTTTTCGCCCCATGTCGCGTGAAAACAAAAGGAGAAAGTGAGTGGAGAATCTGTTTTTGTTTTCGAAGCCGCGATTTATATGTTGGGAAATCAAAATATATATAGAAAGAAGCTTACGTTTTTATCGTAAGCTTCTTTTTTATTGTAAGTATGTGTAACCTATTAAGCCGCATGGGTTTTGTCGGTGAGTACGCGCACTTTTTAGGCTACAACATACTTATTCATATGAGTAAAGGGGTATTCAAACAGTAAAGGTTAAATTAAGCGATTGGACCGCCTAATTTGATCATGTTTTCAGAAACGTTCTCGAACTTCTTGAAGTTTTCTTTGAATTTACCTGCAAGTTCGATTGCTTTTGCTTTGTAAGCAGATTTATCAGCCCATGTTTGTTCAGGCATTAATACTTCATCAGGTACACCTGGTACATGAAGTGGTACTTCAAGACCGAAGATGTCATGTTTCACTGTTTCAGCGTTATCAAGCTCGCCGTTTAATGCGGCTTGCACCATTGCACGAGTATAACCTAAGTTCATACGTTTTCCAACGCCGTATTCGCCACCAGTCCAGCCAGTGTTTACTAGGAATACTTTTGCATCATGTTTCTCGATCTTCTCACCAAGCATTTCAGCATAGCGAGATGCATCAAGTGGTAAGAATGGAGAACCGAAGCAAGTTGAGAATGTCGCTTGCGGAGATGTTACGCCGCGCTCTGTTCCAGCTAGTTTGCTAGTGTAACCGCTTAAGAAATGGTACATAGCTTGCTCTTTATTTAATTTACTGATTGGAGGTAATACCCCAGATGCATCAGCAGTTAAGAAAATAATTGTATTTGGATGTCCAGCAACACTTGGTACGACGATATTATCAATCGCATCAATTGGGTATGCAGCACGTGTATTTTCTGTTAATGTAGTATCATTGTAATCTGCAACGCGTGTTTGATCATTAATTACAACGTTCTCAAGTACAGATCCGAATGTAATGGCATCAAAAATTTGCGGCTCTTTTTCATGAGAAAGGTTAATACATTTTGCGTAGCAACCGCCTTCAATATTGAATACACCGTTATCAGACCAACCGTGCTCATCATCACCAATTAATTTACGGTGTGGGTCAGCAGATAATGTTGTTTTACCTGTTCCAGATAAACCGAAGAATAAAGCGACATCGCCTTCTTCACCTACATTTGCAGAGCAGTGCATAGATAAAATATCTTGTTCTGGAAGTAAGAAGTTCATAATAGAGAAGATTGATTTTTTCATTTCTCCAGCGTATTCCGTACCACCGATTAATACGATGCGTTTTTCAAATGAAACCATGATGAATGCTTCAGAGTTTGTACCGTCGATCTCTGGATCTGCTTTAAAGCTTGGTGCAGAAACAATTGTGAACTCAGCTTCATGATTTGTTAATTCTTCTTCAGTTGGACGAATAAATAATTGATGTACAAATAAATTGTGCCATGCATATTCGTTAACAACTTGTAATGGAAGACGATAGTTACGATCAGCACCAGCGAATCCTTTAAATACGAATAATTCTTCTTTTTCCTTTAAGTATTCTAATACTTTTGTATATAATTTATTAAAATGTTCTTCAGAAATCGGTTGATTTACAGGTCCCCAAGCAATCTTATCGGCAACCGACGCTTCTTTCACAATAAATTTATCTTTAGGAGAACGTCCTGTATATTTTCCTGTAGAAGCAGAGACGGCACCAGTAGAAGTTAATTTTCCTTCATTTCTCATTAGTACTTTTTCCACTAATTGTGGAACGCTTAATTGAACCTGTGCATTGCTTCCGTTCAGTAATTCGTGTAATCCAATTTGGACATTCACAGTACTCATATTTATATACCATCCTTTTCATTTTAATGAAATATTTCTCGTAATCCCCATCAAGAGTATAACACAATCATATAAATAATGTATACTATTTATTTATTTTTGTTTGTGCGAATGTATTATTTTCCTATTTATATTTCGTCCAACAAATAATGCGAAAAACTTGTAGGAATATGTGAATATTAATTGACAAATGAATATCATTTCTTTAGTATAGGTTGGGACGGATACTCTCTTATCCCGAGCTGGCGGAGGGACAGGCCCGATGAAGCCCAGCAACCTCACTTGTAACGGTAATAAACAAGTGAATAGGTGCTAAAACCTGTGCGAGGCGAACGGTCTCGAACGATAAGAGCGAAGGGCAAAAAGCAGTATGCAAGTAGCAAATCAAACCTTTCCTCTATATAGGAAAGGTTTTTCTTTATACTTGTGTGGGAGAATAAATGAATGTCGCAGTTTGTGGCAAATTAAGGATGAGTTCCGTACAATATATACGATTACTGTAGGGAGGTTTACCACATGACAAAACAACGTCATCTGTTCACATCTGAGTCTGTAACTGAAGGACATCCAGATAAAATTTGTGACCAAATTTCTGATTCAATTTTAGACGCGATCTTAGCAAAAGACGCAAATGCACGTGTAGCTTGTGAAACAACAGTAACAACTGGTTTAGTATTGGTAGCGGGGGAAATTACGACTTCTACTTATGTAGATATTCCAAAAATCGTTCGTGAAACAATTCAAGGTATCGGTTACACTCGTGCAAAATACGGATTCGATGCAGAAACTTGTGCAGTTTTAACATCTATCGATGAGCAATCTGCTGACATCGCTATGGGTGTTGACCAAGCGTTAGAAGCACGTGAAGGTCAAATGACTGACGCTGAGATTGAGGCAATTGGTGCAGGGGACCAAGGTTTAATGTTTGGTTTCGCATGTAATGAAACAAAAGAATTAATGCCACTTCCAATCTCACTTGCTCACAAATTAGCTCGTCGTTTAACGGAAGTTCGTAAAGATGAAACATTAGAATATTTACGTCCAGACGGTAAAACGCAAGTTACAGTTGAGTATGATGAAAATGGTAAACCAGTACGCATCGATACAATTGTAATTTCTACACAGCATCATCCAGAAGCTACATGGGAACAAATCGATCGCGACTTAAAAGAGCACGTAATCAAAGCTGTAGTACCAGCAGAATTAATGGATGAGGAAACGAAATTCTTCATTAACCCAACAGGCCGCTTCGTAATCGGTGGACCACAAGGGGATGCTGGTTTAACAGGACGCAAAATTATCGTTGATACTTACGGCGGATACGCTCGTCACGGCGGCGGTGCATTCTCTGGTAAAGATGCAACAAAAGTTGACCGTTCTGCAGCATACGCAGCTCGTTATGTTGCGAAAAACATCGTAGCAGCTGGTCTTGCTGAAAAAGCAGAAGTACAACTTGCATACGCAATCGGCGTGGCACAACCAGTATCAATTTCAGTTGATACATTCGGCACTGGTAAAGTATCTGAAGAAGTATTAGTAGAACTAGTTCGTAACAACTTCGATCTTCGCCCAGCTGGTATCATCAAAATGTTAGACTTACGTCGCCCGATTTACAAACAAACAGCGGCTTACGGCCACTTCGGACGTACTGATGTAGAGCTTTCATGGGAACGTACAGACAAAGCAGCAACTTTAAAAGAGCAAGCTGGTCTATAATATAAGAAGAAAAAAGCTTTGCGCGAAGGCGCGAAGCTTTTTTTTAGGCATGTTAACACACATTTGGGTAAAGTTAATCTTGAACTTTATTCAAATGTATATTGGCTAATTTGATTGCACATAATTGTGGAATCAAATTTAGGAAGTTAACTAATGTCAATAATTGGATGGGTGTTAATGGTTTAAAATATCCCCCAAAATATTCATCACTTGTTACATGGATAAAATAATATGAGATTATTGCAGATAATATATTGCCTATTATAAAAGTGGCTGTAGTATTCAAGCATTTACAACAAAAAGCAAGTAGTGAAGTTACAAGCAGCATAATGAAATAACCAATCATAGAACGATCAGTGAAATCTTTATACATGGAAAAATATACGAACGGAAAGCAGTATACACAGATGATTAGTTATAGTAAGAATTACTTTTTTATTTATTTACCACCTTAAAAAGTAGTTGTTTTACATTCTTCACTGATGGAAATTTCACATTACTTGTAGTTGTTCTGCAGCAAGGCAAACATTTCAATATCATGCCATTTCCCATTTCGGAATACAGCTTCTTTACAGGTACCTTCATGTTGAAAGCCGAGCTTTTTATAGAGAGAAATGGCTTTATCATTAAATGAAAATACACGTAAGGATACACGATGTAAGTTCAATTCTAAAAAGGCATAATTTAATAACACTGTTAAGGCTTCTTTCCCGTATCCTTGTCCCCAGCAATTCTTTTTACCGATATCAATAATACATTCCGCATTCCGATTGTGTGGATCGATGTTAATTAAAGAAGTGAGACCAATGGGAAGATGACTATCTTTTTGTTCAATGATATAACTTTTAGAAGTGGGAGAGTGGATGATTTGTTTGCAAAACGCTTCTGTTTCTTGAACGGAATGGACATCAAGATTAAGGATAGTGGTATTCATAACTTCTATATCGTTCCGCCAAAGATGATAGATGGGAATATCGTCTTCTGAAAACTTTCGTAAGCGAATTCGATTTGATTCGAACAATTCGGTATACCTCCTATTTCACCTCATTATTTTGTTTCGTGAATACTCCAACACACGAACCACAATATACTTCTCCATCAAGCTCAATATATTTTTTCATATTCGTCATCCCGCTTGGAGGGAACGGCATATGAATCCATGCTTTTTCATATGTTTGAATCTCTTTTCCGCATGATCTGCAAATTGTAGGTTTTTTGCGAAACAATGGTCATCATCCTTTCTTTTGACGCGCTTTTCCAGCACAAAATGCACTGCATAGTAAAAAGAGTGTCGCAAATCCCCAGCCGCCAATTGCTGAATAGGGAACAGCATCCTTTAATGCCATCCCAGCACTGATGGAAGCGACAAATAGAAGGATAAATACCGTTGTGAGTTTTTGATAAAGTTCCATGAATGAACCTCCTAATTATGAAAATTTATTTAGTATGTATCTGGTTATTTCGTGCGATTCCTAATCCATTGAAATAAAATAAAGCAAGAGGAACCACGGTTCTCGATAATAACGAATAGAGTCGTCTAGCATGAATACATATCATTTTAGAAAATTGATATCTAATCTATAGGTAATGAATTGGAAGGGAATTAGGATTATAAGAAAAGGAATTCATGGGACAGGTTGTTTAAGATTATAAAGAGATATAGATAAACTCCCTTTTTATGGTTATATATACTTATATTGTATCATGATGTTTCGGTTATGTAATAGATAATTGTGGATATGTGATGTATTTCATATGTAATAAAGTTTCTATACGATATGATAAAATTATGAGTAGTTCATAAGAAGGGGCGAATAAAAATGAGCGTAATAGAACATAAAAAACAAGCACCCACAGAGGTTCGTTGTAAAATTATTACAATCTCTGATACACGTACAGAAGAGACGGATAAGAGTGGTAAGTTGTTAAAAGAATTATTATTAGAAGCGGGCCATATAGTAACCGCTTATAAAATTGTAAAAGATGATAAAGAAAGTATTAGGCAAGCTGTATTAAGTGGATATCATCAAGAAGATGTTGATGTTGTCTTAACAAATGGAGGAACTGGTATTACAAAGCGTGATGTTACGATTGAGGCGGTTTCGGCATTATTAGATAAAGAAATTGTTGGATTTGGTGAATTGTTTCGGATGATTAGTTATTTAGAAGATATCGGCAGCGCTGCAATGCTAAGTAGAGCAATTGGCGGAACAATTGGAAGAAAAGTTGTCTTTTCGATGCCAGGTTCTAGCGGGGCAGTTCGCCTTGCGATGAATAAATTAATTTTACCAGAGTTAGGACACATTACATTTGAGCTGCATCGTCAATGAAAAAGCTCGCTGGGATTGTATTAGCTGGTGGTATGTCGAGACGATTTGGTGAGCCGAAAGCATTGGCAAGGTGGCAAGGACATACTTTTATCGAACAGATTGTTCAAATGATGCGGGATACTATACAAGATGTAGTTGTGATTAGTCATCCTGATATAAAAGAAAGAATTGTTACCTTAGTAGACGTTCCTGTTATAGAAGATATTCCTCCCTATAAAGGAGATGGACCGCTTGCTGGAATTGTATCGGGGATGGAGCATATAGAGACGGAGTGGTATATCGTTTCGCCTTGTGATGCACCGAACCTTTCAAATGACTGGATTACAGCATTAGTAGGACAAATAAGTGGTGAATATGAGGCAATTGTTCCGGTTATTGATGGAAGAAAGCAGCCGTTATTAGCAGCGTATCATTATCGTGTAAAAGAAAAAATATACGTATTACTAAATGAAGAAAAACGAAGTATGGGACAACTTTTATCACAGTGCAACGTAAAATATGTGATGGAAGAAGAATGGAATGTAGCGAAAGAATTATTTGTGAATGTAAATACAAAAGAGGAATATGCGCGGTTACTGAATGAGAAAAAGAACAAAAAGGTATGACGTTATAGAGTCATACCTTTTTGCTCTTTATGAATACGATGGATGAGTTCATTGCTATATGTTTTGAGGTCAATTTTTTTATTACGCAAGTAGTTCGGTATTATTTTGGTGAAGCACCTCTTCATATTGCATGTATAAACCATGAAAAATTTCATCCCAGCTTTGTGTAGTGGCGTAGAATCTAGCGGCTATGCCCATCTGTTTACGCATTTCTTCGTTATTTAACAACTGATAAATAGATGATAAAAATGAGTTCGAATTTTTGGGCTCGCAAAGAAAACCTGTTTTTCCATCTGTAATAATATTTTTTACCCCGCCAGAATTCGCACCAACGACTGGTGTACCACATGCGAGCGATTCAAGAACGACATTGCCAAACGTTTCTGTGGCCGATGGAAATATCATGAGATCGGAGCATGCATAAGCTTCTGCTAAATTTTCTTCTTGTAAATATCCCGTAAACGTAACGTTTGCTGGTAAAGTTTCACGTAATTCTTCAGCAAGGGGACCATCTCCTGCAATGAGCCAATGAATATTATCTTTTCGTTCTTTTATTGTTGTGTGAATCAGTGTACGCAGTGTTTCGATATCTTTTTCAGGGGCAATGCGTCCGATATAGGAAAGAATGTATGGAGCAGTAATATTATATTTTTTTCGGAATAGGTCTTTATTGTAAGCCTGATGGAAGAGGGAACAATCTACGCCGCGCCCCCATATATATAAATTTCGAAATCCCTTTTGAGTTAATTGCTGTAATGTTTCAGGAGAAGGGACAAAGTTTTTTTGCATACTACTGTGAAACCACTTTAAATAATTCCATAACATATTGGAGAAAAATTCAATTTTATAATATTGCAAGTAGGAATCAAAGTCAGTGTGATAAGAACCGACAAGAGGGATATTTAATTTTTTCGCGTAATACATGCCGCATAGTCCCATGTTAAAAGGAGTAGCGACATGAATGATATCCGGCTGAAAGTTAAGAAGTTCCCGCTTAATACGCGGAGTTGGAAAAGCGAATCGACATTCTGGATACAGTATTTTTAGCGGAATACTTCTCATTTTATTCACATTGGCTACGAAATCATCTTCTGCTGTATGCTGCGGTGCGAATACGGAGTAAGCAATATTTTGTTTTTGAAAATAAAGGGTCAAACGATCTAGTGTGTTTGCCACGCCATTTACTTGCGGTGTAAATGTATCAGTAAATATGGCGACTCTCATCCAATCTCTCCTTTACATGAAAAATGGAATGAATTGATAAAAAGAGATGATGCCAGAACATGTGCCAAGGCACATACCTACAAATACATCTGATGGATAATGAAGCCCGAGATAGATGCGGGAAATTCCTACAATAATTGCTAATAGAAGTAAAACGACTAATAAGTTTGGAGCATAACAAATAAATGGAACAACTACCGAAAAAATAGCTGTTGTATGACCTGACGGAAAAGAATGATCTTTTAATGGATGCGATGGATATTTTGCATCTTGAATTGTTAAATAAGGCCGTTTGCGTGGATACCACCTTTTTAATATTTGCACAGGAATATGACTAATTGTTAATGAAAGAGCTGCTGTAATTGCTGCATCGTGCAGAGGACCCTGTGAAAATATAAGAAAGCATAACGTGAGCGAGATGGAAAAGATTGCACCACCGATATGTGTAATGGTACGGAAAAAGATATTTAATGTTTTTTGATCAAAGTAACGGTTAATTCCTTTGAAAATGTAACATTCTATTTTATATAAGGAGCTGCCGGATTTAGCTTTCATGAAATCTCTCCCCCTCATTTACATATATATTGAGATTATATCTTCTATTTTAATAAGACTTTATTGAGGGAATAATAAGATTTTGTAAAGAAAACGTTAGAGTTTTAACGAAAAAAGCTGCCATCGTGGTGGCAGCAAGTAGAGACTATTTTTGCAGTGACTTATAGTACTGTCCTTTTTCAACATATTGTTTGCGAATGCGTTCCATATCTTTGTGATCTTCATCTGTTAATTCGCGAATGACTTTTGCCGGACGACCGAAAGCCAGTGTATTAGGTGGAATTTTCTTTCCTTGTGAAACTAAACTACCAGCACCGATGAATGCACCTTCACTAATTTCAGCACCGTCTAAAATAATAGATCCCATCCCGATTAAAGAGTCTTTTTTTAAGGTACAGCTATGTAAAATAACTTGATGTCCAACTGTTACATCATCTTCTAAAAGAAGAGGGTACTGTGGACTTTGATGAAGTGTACATTGATCTTGTACATTTACGCGGTCTCCAATTATTACCTTAGACACATCACCACGAATGACTGTATTAAACCAAATGCTTGATTCTTCACCAATTGTGACATCGCCTGTAATCGTAACATAGTCAGCGATAAAAGCACTACTCGCAATTTTTGGATTTTTATCTTTATAAGGATATATCATGTAAAGCCTTCCTTTCTTAGAAACTAGTTTTAGTGTATCAAATTAAGGAAAAGAGTGAAATGGAGGAGTTTCGTATGTGGAATTATGAAGCGGAAGCAGCCAAAGCGGTAATCGTGATGGTGCACGGTGCGATGGAATATCACGGACGTTATGAGGCGCTAGCAGAAATGTGGAATCATTTCGGGTATCATGTTGTCATGGGAGACCTTCCAGCTCATGGAACAACTTCAAGAAATAGAGGACATATTGACTCATTTGATGAATACATAGAAGAAATAAAATTATGGGTGAAAGAAGCAAGAAAGTATCGGCTACCTATTTTTTTATTTGGACATAGTATGGGCGGTCTTATTGTCATTCGAATGATGGAAGAAACGAAGAGAGACGATATAGATGGAATTATATTAAGCTCGCCATGCTTAGGTGTATTAGCTGTACCTGCTGCTCCGCTTCGAGCTGTTTCAAAGGTGTTAAATATTCTCACGCCAAAACTTCAATTTCCCACCAAACTTACAGTAAACATGTCAACGAGAAATAAAGAAGTTCGCGATGCGATGGAAAATGATTCATTGTTCTTGCGCAAGGTATCGGTTCGTTGGTATAGTGAATTGATAAAATCTATTGAGATTGCTCATGACAAAATAGATGAGTTTCCAGACGTTCCGCTCTTGCTAATGCAGGCATGTGAGGATAAAATTGTAGATAAAACACGTGTCCGTAAATGGTTTGATAACTTAAATATTAGTGATAAGGCATATAAAGAATGGTCAAATTGTTACCATGAGCTATTAAATGAGTATGAGCAAGATGAGATTTTGAACTATATCAAGTCATTTACTGAAATACATGTAAATAACATAATAGAAACAAATAAATAATTATTTGTACATTTAATAGAGGAGATGAAGGAAGAAGTGAACGTACCGAGTAATCCCATAACGCTCATGGCGAAAGTATACCGTGATGTGTTTCCGGTTGTACACCATGAGCTAGCGATGTGGAAAGAGCGTGCCTACCATATTCCAAATGACGAACTTCATAGTCAAGCGATTGCAAGTATTGAGCATAAAACATTTCATTGTGAAGGCGGTGGTATTTTAGCGCTGCTCGCAAATGAACAACGCGAGGAATGTATTCGTTTTATTGTGGCGTATCAGACGATTAGTG
Source organism: Bacillus sp. 95MFCvi2.1 (assembly GCF_000374965.1). Classification (NCBI taxonomy): domain Bacteria; kingdom Bacillati; phylum Bacillota; class Bacilli; order Caryophanales; family Bacillaceae; genus Bacillus; species Bacillus sp. 95MFCvi2.1. The sequence continues at coordinate 179,723 of NZ_KB895699.1, forward strand.
ATTACTTAGATAATTTATGTGATCGTAGTACATCGCTTGATCCGAATGATTTTGCTGCACTGCATGAATCAATGCTGACTGCATTAACACCAGAGAGTGAAGGAAGCAATTACTATCGTTATCGAGATGATCAAGATGATGGTGGTTATTTAGATGAGCTTGTTGCAACATGCCAAGATGTTTTAAAGAAAACGAAGCACTATGATAAAATCGCTCCGATTCTTCACGAACTTGCTTGTTATTATTGTGATTTACAAATTCATAAGCATGTGAAACTAGAAGAAAGAGAACCGCGCTTACAAACATGGTTTGAGGCTCATAAGGAAAATGTACCGCCAATGAGCTGGTTTGAATTTTCGGCATGTGCAGGATCAACACTTGGAATCTTTTGTCTCGTGGCGTATGCGTTTCATGATGAATTACTTGATGAAGATATTGCAAAGATTAAGCAAGGTTATTTCCCGTACGTACAAGGGCTTCATATTTTGCTTGATTACTTTATTGATCAAGAAGAAGACCGACTTGGCGGGGACTTAAATTTCTGTAGTTATTATGAAAATGAACAAGTCGTATTAGAGCGAATGAAGCATTTTGTGGAAGAAGCAGAAAGAAATATTGATGGCTTACCACATGCGAAGTTTCATCGCCTTATTAGCCGCGGTCTCCTTGGGATTTATTTATCTGATCAAAAGGTATCAGAGCAAAAGAATATGCAGCAAATGGCACGGCGCATCGTGAAATATGGTGGATTCACTTCACGATTCTTCTATTGGAACGGGAAGATGTACCGAAAGAAAATGGCGCAGTGATAGAAATAGAAAAAGATGTGCATTTGGTGCACGTCTTTTTCTATGTTGATTTTTGATGATGTTCTTTTTTTAATTCGTGAGAGAAAGAAAAAATTGGTCATAAATAAAGAGCATTTGTACAAGATGAATTGTACAAATGCTTTTTTCTATACTTTTTTTACCCGTATTTTAGAGAATAGATATAGTAAAAACTCAACTACAAAAATAATAAGAACAGATAAACCGAATAAAGGCATGACAATTCCTAATAAAATCATAATAAGTATAAAGGCAAATATGCTTTTTTTATCCTTTTGTTTTGATGGTGCTCCCACCTTACCTTGTGGCTTTCTTGCTAGCCACATTTTAACACCGAAATAAATGAGGAATAGTAAGGACAAGGTTGTAAGTAAGCATAGTATTTTGTTTGGCCATCCAAATAAATGTCCTTCATGAAGGGGGATGCCATAAGAAAACCACTGTGCAAATAAGCCATAATCACGATAGTCAATTTTTGAAATGAGAGTGCCGCTATATTGATCAAAATAAGCAGTAATCTCTTCATTTGGTGATACGTGCATTCCTGTAATACCAGAACCGCTAGATTTTGAAATAGTGAATACTCCTTTTGGCTCATTTGGTAATGAAATGACATATGGTTTTTCAATTTGAATCGATTTCTCTAACTCATCAATTGAAAGAGCTGTCTGTTCGTTTGAATCTGATTGTGGCGGTGTTTCTTGTCTAGTCGCCCACGGTAACTCTTTAAACTTAGACTCTGGAGGAGCCATATATAATTTCGGATATCCTAGTGATTCATTGGAAGTTGCTATGTTATAAATTTGTTTTCCCATGAAAGCAGACCAAGGTAATCCTGTTAGTACTAAGAGAACGAGTGGAATTGTAAATACAATACCGATTATGCTATGAAGTCGTTTGGATCTCTCTCTAGCGTTTGATACTGGGGGTTTCTTGAAGCGTTTTATACTCATATATAAACCAGTAACAATTAAAAAAATCGTCCAGCAAGCGGCTAGTTCGACTAAGTAGTTTACAACGGTACCGCCTACTAGAAGAGAGCTATGTAATTCTCGCATAATATTTGCAAACGTTGCATCAGCATTTTGATCCCCAACAATTTGGTTATGTTTATCTAAGTAAACATACTTCTGATCACCTGTATATTCATTTGCCATTGTGAGTCTTGTATTATGATCATCTTTAAAATAGCTAATTTTCGTCACGTTATAGTGAGGATATTTCTTTTCTGTTGTTGAAATGGATTCAGACATAGAAAGAGATTCTGTTTGCCTACTATTTCCAAAATATAAATCTTTATAGATGAAATTCTCAACTTCCTCTCGAAACAAATAACCAATGCCACTGAGTGATAAAGTAATGAGTAGTGGTGCTATGAAGAGACCGGCGTAAAAATGCCATCTCCAGAAAATATAATGAAGCGATCGATTCTTTTTCATATTTTAAATCCTCCGTCCAACCTTTTATAAAATGAATGCTCATTTAATATATCGGGATAAAGTGTGATTACTTTGAAAGAATTGTGAAAAATGTTAAAAGTTTTAGGGGCATATAAAAAAGACGTGCAGCATGTGCACGTCTTTTTAGCGATTTCTGTCGAGGGGTTGATATATTTATAGGCGCGAGGAACAATGTTGGATACATAGTTCTGTCGAGCGAATAAGTTCTTCATTTCCTTTTTTTATTCGAATTTGGAGTGCTTTTTGAAAGTAAGGCAAAGCTACATTCAGATCTCCTTCATCTAGTTTACTTTTTCCGTAATGTTGATAGAGAAAATCTTCGTAATTTGTTAAATCATTTTGGTGCAACATATGAAAGAGTTCAGCAAAGATTTCATTTGCTTTTTCAAAGTCACTTTCCCAATGATATACATGAGCAAGGCGAAGTTTGTTAATAAAAATTCCTTGCGTATGTTGTAAGGCTTCATATCTTTCTATGGCCTTTTGTAAGTAGTATTTGCTCTCAGAAAGGTTTCCTACGATTCGGTCGTAAACACCGATTAAACCGCATTGCTTCGCATATGATATATCTGAATGAGCTAAATTTGTTTTTAAAAATGTAATCCCTTGCTTCATTTCAGCAAGGGATAGTGGTTTTTCGCGGAGATTTTCATCGAATGTATAGCCCATTTCAAAAGGGATGTTTTCTATTTGCATGGAATTCTCCTTCTATACTTTTTTGTTGGACAAGTATTCATTCACCACTGCCTTCGCAAGGCAAGCTGATGAATCCACTAAATAAAGGCTGTGTGCTCCGGTGTTTAATACAACGTTTAAATCTGTACAAGCTATAATAACTCCATCTACCGTTTCAGCTAATTCTATGCAAAGTGTACGCCATGATTTAGTTGCGTCAGGCAAGTCTCCTATTTTTATGTTTGAGATAATTTGAGTGATAGCCGTTTGCCAGCTATTTTTATGTATATAGTCCATACCACGTTTTGCAATCCCATCTTGATATATACCGGATTGAACAGTCGCATCGGTTGCTAAGAGAGCTACTTTCCTTACGTGATCGGGTATTTCTTTTATCGTCTCATCCACCATATTTAAAATGGGAACTGAAATTAAATTTTGTAATTCATAAAAATATAAGTGCGCTGTATTACAAGGTATGGCAATAAAATCGACACCTGTGTTTTCAAGTTTTTGTGCGCCATTTATAATAGCATTTTCCATAGCTTTATAATCAATCGGTTTATCCATATAAAAAGGTGTTGGACAGGAATAAATCATCATATGAGGAAAATCCATATCATGTTTCGCACCGTATACTTTTTGGCATTGCTCAACTACTGTATCAACGAAGGGGCCTGTGGATTTCGGCCCCATTCCTGCTAGTATTCCAATCATTGTTGTATATCCTCCTGATTTCATAATCTAAATTTAGAAATTCTTGTTTTCGTCTACATGTTCCTTCTTTTTCGTACAAGATAAAGAAACAAACTCATTAAAACAAATGAATATGCAAGTGCTCATGCAGTAAGCAAAAGCACGTGAACAAGCAAATGATGTTCATATTGTCCAAACATCAGAAAACTATTGATAGGTGGAAAAACCCATAATAGTTCCGGCATTTCTTTTTTGAGATGAATGGAAGCAATCATTTTGAGTAAAGTACTTTTTCCGGTACCATTGCCACCGATAATGGCAACCGCTTGTCCTTTTGGAATAGATAAATGAATGTCTTTTAGTAGCAGTTGTTTGCCATAGGTCTTTTGTATTTCTTTTCGTTCTAATAACAAAATGATTGCCTCCGTCTTTATAGATTTCGCGCATCCATTATATGGTATATTTTATTCTCGGAACAATAAAAAAACGTGCAGCACATGCACGTTTTTTATAACGATTCTTGTTGAATCGCCGATATATTTAGCGTTTCTCAATCGCCACAATAAATGGCGGGTTATTTTGTTGGTTGATGAAGCCGTAACGAAGTACGTGAGCTTGTTTTTGATCCAGCTCTTCGGCGAATTGCAGGACAGCATCGCGCTCGACTTGTCCTTCTGGATGACCATGATAAATGACTAGGACGATGATGCCTTCTGGTGCCATGACTTCTAATAATTGTTCGATAGCAGCTATCGTTGAATTTGGTTTTGTAACGATATGCTTGTCACCGCCAGGAAGGTAACCTAAGTTGAAAATGGCTCCGGTTACTTTGCCTTTTGCTTCTTCTGGTAATACAGATAACAAAGTATCGTGGCTATCATGAACGAGAACAGTTCGTTCTTCAAGTCCTCTTTCTTTTAGGTGAGTAGCCGAACTTTCAATTGCTTTACGCTGAATATCAAATCCGAATACTTTCCCGTGTTCGCCAACAATCTCCGCTAAAAAACAAGTATCGTGACCGTTGCCAAGTGTTGCGTCTACAGCATAATCACCTTCTTTGACAGCTGTTTGCAAAAGCGTGCGTGCAAACGGTAATACACGTTCTAATTTCATACGGGTTTCACCTCATTTGCATATTTTCCTTGCCAGCTTCCGCGGCGTATAAATTCCGCATCGATGGAATTTAATACTTCCCATTTATTTAAGCTCCACATTGGACCAATCATTAAGTCAGGTGGACCGTCACCTGTGATGCGGTGCACAATGACATCTGCTGGAATGATTTCAAGTTGGTCCACAACAAGACTGACATAATCTTCAAGAGAAAGGAATTCTAACTGTCCTTTTTCATATTGCTTCACCATTGGTGTTCCTTTTAATAAATGAAGTAAGTGAATTTTAATACCTTGTACATCAAGTTTTGCGACTTCACGTGCAGTTTCCATCATCATGTCGTAGTCTTCAAGCGGAAGCCCATTAATAATATGGGAGCATACTTTAATGCCATGCTTACGAAGTTTGTTTACACCTTCTACATATGATGGATAATCATGAGCACGGTTAATGAGGTTCGCAGTGCGCTCATGAACGGTTTGCAGTCCAAGTTCAACCCAAAGATACGTGCGTTTATTTAAATCAGCTAAATATTCAACGACATCGTCAGGTAAACAGTCGGGACGAGTTGCGATTGAAAGACCAACAACATCTTTTTCTGCCAACAGCGGTTCGAATTTTTCTTTTAGCATTTCTAATGGAGCATGCGTATTGGTGTATGCTTGGAAATAAGCGATACACTTTCCATCTTTCCACTTCGAGTGCATTTTTTCTTTCATTTCATGATACTGCGTTACAACATCATCGCGGCGATCGCCAGCAAAGTCACCAGAACCAGCAGCGCTGCAAAATGTGCATCCGCCGTATGCGACTGTGCCATCACGGTTTGGGCAATCAAATCCAGCGTCTAATGAAACTTTAAAGATTTTTTCGCCGAACTCTTTTCGTAAGTGATAATTCCACGTATGGTAACGTTTATTGTCATTTGTATATGGAAAAGGGTTTTGAACCTTCATTACATATCCCTCCTAAAGCCTAAAATGAAACAAAATCCATTATAACATACTCATAAGGTCGATATGGAAGGGACACACTAAGGGAGAACTAAAGGCAAGGAGGCTACATCATGGCAGAGCGTCAATCACTTGAAGAATACATTACGCAAGCAGAGCAAGCTATAGAATATGCAAAAGAGCAATTAGATATCGGAAGTAGACAAGAGCATTACAATACAATGGAGTATTCTGATGCACAATTACAATTAGAACAAGCTTATAATGATTTACAAATTATGCAGCAACATGCGAATGATGAACAACGTGAGCAATTAAATCGTGCACGTATGGCAGTTCGTCAATTACAGCACCAAATGATTATTACACCGCACTAATAAGGAGTGAATGTAATGGCAAAGCGCTCAGATCAAAATAACCCAGAGCAAAAAACGCAAAATGGACATAACGCTGAGTTCTCAAATGAACTCGATCCAGTGGTACAAGCAAAACAGCGTAATCGTAAAAAAGGACAACCACAAAAATCAAAGCAATCAGAGTAAGCCAGGTCGCTTGTTTAATTTTACAGGAAACCTGATGTATATGCAGACTCTATATGTATGTATCGCAATTTATACAATCTAAATTATTTTCAGTGTCATCTAGATGAAGTTTTTCAAGATGGGGCCATTCGAATAAATTTGGCGTGTGATTACGTATTGGACAGCTACGCCTTTAAAAAAATAATGTTGGAGAAAAAACTGCTTCAGAAATGGAGCAGCTTTTTGTATTTTTGAATCTCTCCGTTATAATTAAGTTTCAAGTAAGAATAGTAACGGAGGAAGAAATAATGATTGCACATATCGGCACAGTAGCGATTTACGTAGATGATCAACAACAGGCACTTGAATTTTGGACAGAGAAAGCTGGATTTGAAGTATATCGTAACGATCCAATGGGACCAAACGCAAGCTGGATTGAAGTAGGACCAAAAGGCACACGTTCGCACTTAGTCATTTATCCCAAAACAATGATGCCAAATACAAATGGGCTAAAAGCATCAATCGTGTTCGTAACAGAAAATATGACAGAAACGTATGAAACAATGAAGAAGAACGGGGTAGAATTTACACAAGAGCCAAATAAAATGCCTTGGGGTACATTCTCTATCTTTAACGATAATGAAGGGAATGAATTCGTTTTAAAAGGTTAAAACAATAAAAGGAAAAGCTGAGCTTACATGGGCTCGGCTTTTTGTGCGCCATTATAATCTGAATTGCCGAATATTACGAATTTTTTATCGTTATTTGTGGTAATATATGGTATGTTAATAGGTGGACATTTAAATTTTTAGATGTATTGGTTTGTTTATAAAAAGCATGATAAGGAAAATGTGAAGGGGAAGGGATATAGATGAACAATACTATGAAAATAAAGAATGTCGATGTATATCCGAATGTAAATGTTAGCAAGATAACGCGTTTTTAATGTGATTTTTTCTATGAAATTGAATGGAATGAATCTATTGATATGGTTCTAAAAAAATGAAAAATAAGCATTTATATTACAAAAGTGTAAGGTAAATGTAATGTTAAACAATGGTAGATGATGCAGAAATGGTACAAACTAGGAAATAGAAAAACAATTGTAGGAGGATATAGGATGAGCAAACCAGTTGTAGACGTAAAAAACGTCCAAAAAGTATACGGTAAAAAAGGCGAGAGCCAATCACATGCCTTAAAAGGTGTATCATTCTCTATTCAAGAGGGTGAATTTGTTGGAATTATGGGGCCATCTGGTTCAGGGAAAACAACGTTATTAAATGTAATTTCAACATTGGATAAAGCAACGGGCGGCGTTGTTGAAATTGCAGGTACAGATATTACAAAAATGAAGCAAGGAGAACTATCTGATTTCCGCTCACAAAAGTTAGGATTCATCTTCCAAGACTTTAACTTATTAGAAAACTTATCAATCTATGAAAATATTGCTCTGCCACTTTCTTTGCAAGGCGTTCCATCACGTAAGATTGGACCGAAAGTAGAAAAGGTAGCTGAAATGTTAGGAATTTCAGAAATACTTCAAAAGTACCCATCTGAAGTATCTGGTGGACAAAAACAGCGTTCAGCAGCAGCGCGTGCGCTTGTACATGAGCCAGCGATCATTTTAGGAGACGAGCCAACAGGAGCGCTTGATTCTAAAAATGCAACGAGTCTTTTAGATGCAATGACAAACTTAAATGAAGAACAAGGTGTATCGATTATGATGGTTACCCACGATCCATATAGCGCAAGTTACTGTCAGCGTATTTTATTCATTCAAGACGGCGAGTTATACAAAGAAATTCACCGCGGTGGTACGCGCGAAGCGTTCTATAAAGAAATTTTAGATGTGCTTGCAGACTTAGGCACACAAAAAGCATAAGAAAGGAGGTTCAGACATGTTATTTAAGCTTTCTATGTCAGGACTGAAAAGCAAGCTGAAAGATTACATTGTCTTACTTGTTGGTCTTGTAATGTCAATTTCGATCTTTTACATGTTCCAAACGTTAGCATTGAATAAGGCGTTTATTGAGGCGAATTCTGTAATCAGTAGTATTCAATTCGTCTTCCATGCTGGAGCGGTACTATTAGCTATCATTACATTCTTCTATATTTTATATGCTAATTCTTTCTTGCTATCACTTCGTCAAAAAGAATTTGGTATGTATATGATGTTAGGAGCCAAAAAGCATAAGGTGACACTGCTTATGTTTATTGAAACAATTGTATTAGGAGCAGCATCTCTTGTAGTTGGTATTGCAGTCGGTGTAGGGCTCGCGCAAGGAATTGGTAAACTACTTATGCAACAGCTTGAATTTACTGCAGGTGGCTATCATGCATTTTATGCTCCATCTATGCTTGTTACATGTATTTTCTTCTTAGTACTATTTGTTTTATCAGCAATTATGAATAGTATCAAATTATCACGTATTACGGTTCTACAACTGGTTCATGCTGATTCTAAAACGGATCGTGTTTCTAAAGCAGGAGTAAAGACTGTTATAGCTGCATTCGTTGGAATTATTCTATTAGCAATCGGCTATGCTTCTATGATTTACATGGGTAAGTTGGCGCAAATGGGGGTTATTATTGCATTAATCACTGTAACGTCTGGAACTTACATGTTATTTGGAACATTCCTTCCGCTTATTATTAAAAAGCTAAAGAGTAATAAAAAGCGTACTGAAAAAGGACTTAATGCTTTTACATTTGCACAGTTAAATTTCCGCATCAATAGCTTAACAAAAGTACTAGCTACAGTAGCGATGTTAGTGGCGCTTGGAGCGGGTGCGATTTCAGGCGGTATGGCGTTCAAAAATAACGTTATGCTTACTGTCGATGGTTTGGCAATTTATGATGTTGCGATTCATAATCCAACAGCCGAAGAGAAGAAAATTTTAGATGGTATTACATTTAAAGAGAAAAGTGAATATCGTTACAAAACAGACGATAAATATGTCTATTATTTAAAAGAAGATTTAGAGAAAAATCGTCCTTTAATACAAGATTTAAAAGATTTTAAAGGAATGAAAGATATTGGTAAAGTGAAACGAGTTTCTGAAGAACTGCCAGTAGGTGCGATTTCGAGTTCCGGTCAAGAAAAATCTGATAATGTGATTCCAAAGGAGTGGGATCAGGCATTAAGCACGATTCATCCAATTTATGTATCCCCTAATCAAACAATTAAAATTGTAGACCAAAAAATGTATGATGGTTTGCAAGGTAAAGAGGGCGTTGCATTACTTGGAAAAGTAGATGATTTCTTAACATATAAAAAAGAGTGGAAAAAAATTGACGAGTTGCAGCTAGTTAAATATAAAAATGTAAAAGAAAATTCCTTGCAAAGTAAGAACCAGTTTTATACTGGATTTTACGGCATCGCTAGTGGAACAGTATTTATGGGGCTCTTCCTAGGAATTGCTTTCTTAGCAATGATGGCAAGTTGTTTAATGTTTAAAATTCTATCGGGTGCATCAAGCGATATCACACGTTACCAAATGCTTCGTAAAATCGGTGTTCGCCGTGAATTATTAACGAAGTCTATCTATAAAGAATTATTCTTAGTATTCTTATTCCCAGCGATTGTCGGTATTGCTCACGTGTTAGTTGGTATGAATATTTTCGGATTTATCTTAATTGACCCGTATTTCCGTATTTGGTTACCAATTGTAATTTTCGTGGTCATTTACACAATTTACTACTTCATTACAGTTCAATTGTATAAAGGAATTGTTCTTCCAAAAGAGGACTAAGAGTTAGAAAATACCGAGCAGAGGGTGCTCGGTATTTTTTCTTTTTCATTTAAATATCATTATCTGAATTTCACCAACTATTAATCAGTTGCCTTCCTATTTAAAAACGACTACAATTTTACTGTTATGTATAGAACGAAAAAAACAGAATAGGAGGGGAAACTATGCCAAGGAAAGTATGGCTATTAGTAGCTGGGATGATTATTAATGTCACGGGTGCTTCTTTTTTATGGCCATTTAATACAATTTATTTACATGATCATTTAGGAAAATCGTTATCTGTGGCCGGAATGGTATTAATGATTAACTCGTTAACAGGAGTAATTGGTAACTTACTCGGCGGTGTTTTATTTGATAAATGGGGCGGATATAAGTCGATTTTAGTAGGAATTGTGATTACACTATTAGCGATTTTAGGTCTTGTATTCTTCCATGGTTGGCCATTATATATTGTGTGGCTTGCGTTAATTGGATTCGGTTCTGGTATGGTCTTTCCATCGATGTATGCGATGGTTGGTACGGTTTGGCCAGAAGGCGGACGGAGAGCATTTAATGCGATGTATGTTGGACAAAACGTTGGAATCGCTGTTGGTACAGCGTGCGGTGGTTTAGTTGCTTCTTATCGTTTTGATTATATTTTCTTAGCGAACTTTATTTTATACTTTATTTTCTTCTTAATTGCCTTTATCGGATTCCGTGGTATGGAAGATCAGAAAGATAAGAGTGTAGAAGTAAAAGAAGGAAAGAAAAAAGGTTGGTCACTTACACCTGGATTCAAGGCACTTCTTATCGTATGTGTAGCATATGCTTTATGCTGGGTTACATATGTACAATGGCAAGGTGCGATTGCGACACATATGCAGGAATTAAATATTAGCCTTCGTCATTACAGCCTGTTATGGACGATAAACGGGGCGATGATTGTTTGTGCGCAGCCATTAGTAAGTACGATTATTCGTGCGATGAAGCGTTCTTTGAAACAACAAATTATGATCGGAATCGGCATTTTTGCAGTGTCATTTATTGTACTTAGTCAAGCACAGCAATTTACCATGTTCCTTGTCGCGATGGTGACATTAACAATTGGTGAATTATTTGTTTGGCCAGCTGTTCCAACGATTGCGAATATCCTTGCACCAAATGATAAGCTCGGTTTTTATCAAGGTGTTGTAAATAGCGCAGCGACTGTTGGGAAAATGTTTGGCCCAGTTGTTGGCGGAGCAATTGTTGACTTATACAATATGGAAGTATTGTTTATAGCAATCATGGTAATGCTTGTAGTAGCGCTTATCGCAACGAGCATTTATGATAAACGAGTGAAAGTGGAAGAAACAGTAGAAGAAAAAATTGCAGTTTAGTTTGACGGAACATGTAACATGTTTTAGAATATATTTAAATTAACTCATACTTTTAATAACAGTGAGAAGGAGTAGTAGTAATAGAAGCTGGTTTAGAGAGTTGACGGTTGGTGCAAGTCAATCCACGTTTCGTTATGAACTCGCCTTTGAGTTGCAGTTGTGAACCAAAGTAGCAATTGCCGTCTATCCACGTTACGGATCTAAGCGAATGTATATATTAGTGCTTGTTCAAAAGGAAGATAAAGAAATGCGACAGCTATCTTTACCGAACGTTTTGAACATCCTTTATTACATTAATTTAGGGTGGTACCGCGGGAATCTATAACCTCTCGTCCCTTTCTAGGGATGAGAGGTTTTTTGTATTTTAGGCGGTGAAAATAAATACAATTTGAATGGAGGATATCTCATGAGCTTTAATCATCAAGAAATTGAGAAGAAGTGGCAAGCGTATTGGGAAGAGAATAAAACATTCCGCACGCCAGATGAGACAGAAAAACCAAAATTTTATGCACTAGATATGTTCCCATATCCATCAGGAGCTGGGCTACACGTAGGACATCCAGAAGGATATACAGCAACGGATATTTTATCTCGTATGAAACGTATGCAAGGATATAACGTTCTTCATCCAATGGGATGGGATGCATTCGGTCTTCCAGCAGAGCAATATGCACTTGATACTGGAAATAGCCCAGCAGAATTTACAGAGAAAAATATTAACACGTTCCGTAACCAAATTAAAGCACTTGGCTTCTCTTATGATTGGGACCGTGAAGTAAATACAACAGATCCAAACTACTACAAATGGACACAATGGATCTTCTTACAGCTATTTGAAAAAGGATTAGCTTACGTAGATGAAATACCTGTAAACTGGTGCCCAGCACTTGGTACAGTACTTGCGAACGAAGAAGTTATCGACGGTAAGAGTGAGCGCGGTGGACATCCTGTTGAGCGTCGTCCGATGAAACAATGGATGTTAAAAATCACTGCATATGCAGATCGTCTGCTTGAAGATTTAGATGATCTTGATTGGCCGGAAAGCTTAAAAGATATGCAACGTAACTGGATCGGTCGTTCTGAAGGTGCAGAAGTACACTTTAACATCGATGGTACAGATGAGAAGTTTACAGTCTTCACAACGCGTCCTGATACACTATTTGGTGCAACTTACTGTGTACTTGCTCCAGAGCATGCGCTTGTTGCAGAAATTACAACTGCGGATCAAAAAGAAGCAGTAGAAGCGTACATTGATTCTGTAAAAGCGAAAAGTGATTTAGAGCGTACAGAACTTGCGAAAGAAAAAACAGGCGTATTTACTGGTGCTTATGCAATTAACCCAGTAAACGGTGAGAAATTACCAATATGGATTGCTGACTATGTACTTGCAACTTACGGAACAGGTGCTGTAATGGCAGTTCCAGCCCACGATGAGCGTGATTATGAGTTTGCACAAGTATTTAGCCTTCCAATGAAAGAAGTTGTAAAAGGCGGAGACATCACGAAAGAAGTATATACAGGTGATGGTCCACACGTAAACTCAGCATTTCTTGATGGTCTAAATAAAGAAGAAGCAATTGCAAAAATGATTGAATGGCTTGAAGTAACAAGTGCAGGAAATCAAAAAGTAACATACCGTCTTCGTGACTGGTTATTCAGTCGTCAACGTTACTGGGGGGAGCCAATTCCAGTTATCCATTGGGAAGATGGCACAATGACAGCTGTGAAAGAAGAAGAATTACCATTAGTTCTTCCAAAAACAGAAAACATTCGTCCATCTGGTACAGGTGAATCACCACTTGCAAACATCGAAGAGTGGGTAAATGTTGTCGATCCTGAGACTGGTAAAAAAGGTCGTCGTGAAACAAATACAATGCCGCAATGGGCTGGTAGCTGCTGGTACTACCTACGTTACATCGATCCAAACAACAGCGAAGCACTTGTAGATCCTGAAAAAGTAAAACAATGGCTTCCAGTTGATATTTATATCGGCGGTGCAGAGCACGCTGTACTTCACTTACTATATGCTCGTTTCTGGCATAAAGTATTATATGATATCGGTGTGGTTCCAACGAAAGAGCCATTCCAACAATTATTTAACCAAGGTATGATTCTAGGTGAAAATAACGAGAAAATGAGTAAATCAAAAGGGAATGTTGTAAACCCTGATGATATCGTAGCAAGCCATGGTGCAGATACACTTCGTCTTTACGAAATGTTCATGGGACCATTAGATGCTTCAATTGCTTGGTCTGAAAATGGTCTTGACGGAGCTCGTCGTTTCTTAGATCGTGTATGGCGTCTATTTGTTCAAGATAATGGTGAACTAAGTGAGAAAATCACAGATGCCTCTAATCAAGAACTTGAGAAAGCATACCATCAAACAGTGAAGAAAGTTACAGAAGACTATGCAGAGCTTCGCTTTAACACTGCAATTTCTCAAATGATGATGTTCATTAACGATGCATATAAAACAGAAGTACTTCCGAAAGAATATGTAGAAGGTTTCGTGAAAATGATTGCACCAGTTGCACCGCACGTTGCGGAAGAACTTTGGAGCAAGCTTGGACACAGTGAAACAATCACATATGCAAGCTGGCCAACATTTGATGAGTCTAAACTTGTAGAAGATGAAGTTGAAATCGTTGTTCAAGTTATGGGTAAAGTTCGTGCGAAACTGAAAACGAAAAAAGACGCATCAAAAGAAGAAATGGAACAACTTGCTATCGAAGTAGTGAAAGAACAAATTGAAGGGAAAACAGTTCGTAAAGTAATTGTTGTTCCTGGAAAACTTGTTAATATCGTTGCAAATTAATAGGAAAGAGCAGTCCTTATGAAGTGACCCCTGTCAAGTAGACTGTATTCAAAAAGCACAACTAAGTAACCTGAGTTCTATATTTATATGGACTCAGGTTATTTAATTTCTTTTGAAATCTTTGGTGATTATAAAAGTGTATATATTTGCGCACGGCAAATTTAACCTCATCAGCTTTACGGAAAGAGTATAAATGAAAACACTCTGACTTAAAGTGGCTGAAGAAGTTTTCTATACAAGCATTGTCCCAACAGTTTCCCTTCCGAGACATACTAGCCTTCATCTGATA